>DATISK010000201.1:0-4044 GCA_035581545.1 Ornithinimicrobium sp.
CCGACGGTTTCCGCATCCTCGTGCCGGACAGACCCCCGGGCCAGTCCACGGGGTCGTTCGCCAGCCTCATCAGCGACATCGCCAGCCAGGTCGAGCACATCCTGGCCGCCGAGTTCAAGCGTCGCCGGCTGGATCCCAAGACCGCGCCGCTCTACGCGCAGATGCTCGTGGGCATGGTCGCGATCCCCGGGGGATGGTGGCTGGACTCCCGGAGGATGAAGAAGGAGGACGTGGCCGCCCACCTGGTCAACCTGGCCTGGAACGGCCTGTCCGGCATGGAGGCCAGTCCGACCCTGCGGACGGTGAAGGGAACGGGGAAGGGCTGACCCGCCGTCCCCGTGTCCTAGGCTGGGGCGGTCCTCCGGGACGTTCCCCGGTTGCTCTGCTGGCAGGGGCCGCCTGACTTTGAATCAGGACTAGCGACGTAGGTTCGATTCCTACCCGGGGAGCCGAGCAGGCCCAGCACTACAGTGGCCGCCATGGGTGAGCCGGAGCCGTACGGATCCGACCAGGACGAGGTCGACCGCATCGTCGCTGCCTGGCGCCGCGAACGGCCCGACCTGGACGTCGCCCCTCTCGAGGTGCTCTCCCGGGTCTCCCGGCTGGCCCGCCACCTCGACCTGGCGCGCCGGACGGCCTTCGCCGGCCGCGGGCTGGAGTCCTGGGAGTTCGACGTGCTCTCCGCCTTGCGCCGCGCCGGCGAGCCCTACCGCCTCACCCCCACCCAGCTGGTCCGCCAGACGCTCGTGACGAGCGGCACCATGACCCACCGGATCGCCCGGCTCGTGGACCGGGGCCTGGTCGAGCGCACCACGTCCGAGGCGGACCTGCGGTCGGTGCTGGTGCGCCTCACCCCGGCGGGCCGGGACGTCGTCGACGGTGCGCTGGAGGAGCTGGTGGCCGGGGAGCGGGAGATCCTCGCCGCCCTTCCCACCTCCGAGCAGGCGGACGTCGCGGCCGTGCTCAAGCGGCTGCTCCGTCCCTTCGACGACCGCTGAACCACCCGCTCGACGTTCGTCGCGGGGCGGGAGCCGCTCGCCCCCGCGCCAGCACACCTCGGGCAGCACCCCCTTGCGCCTGAACAGACGTTCAACCTATCCTGACTGTATGTTCAGTCAGGATGATCCACCCCCCGCCCGCGACCGGATCCTCACCGTGGCCGTGGAGCTCTTCGGCCAGCAGGGCGTGCGGAGCACCAGCCTCAAGGCGATCGCCGCCGGTGCCGGGGTGTCCCCGGCCCTGGTGATCCACCACTACGGCACCAAGGAGGGGCTGCGGGACGCGTGCGACGCGCAGGTCGTGCGCACCATCCGCGAGACCAAGAGCCGCGCGATGGCCGAGGGACCCGGTGCGGACCTGGTCTCGATGGTGTCGCGGATGGACGAGGGCAGGGCGGTCCTGCGCTACCTGGCACGGGTCCTCGTCGAGGGCAGCCCTCACCTGGACGAGCTGATGGACGACCTGGTCGACAGCGCGCTGGAGTACACCGCCGAGGCCGAGCGGACGGGCATGGTCCGCTCCACCGCGGACCCGCGCGCCCGGATGGTCGTGCTCACCCTCTGGTCGATGGGGGTGCTGATCCTGCACGAGCAGCTGCACCGGATGCTCGGGGCCGACGTCCTCGGGGAGGGCGGCGACCTGCTGCCCTACCTGAGGCCGGCGTCGGAGATCCTCACCCACGGCGTCCTCACCGACGAGGCGCTCGCCGCGGCGACCGGGCCCGGCGACCGCGACGGCACCGACGCCCGCACCTCCACCCGCACGAACCCCCACCCGAAGGACGCACGATGATCACCACCCCCGTCATCCACACCGAGGACCTGGTCAAGACCTTCGGCTCGACCCGGGCTCTCGACGGGCTCGACCTGCACGTCGAGGCCGGTGAGGTCCACGGGTTCCTCGGGCCCAACGGAGCCGGCAAGTCCACCACGATCCGGGTGCTTCTGGGTCTGCTGAGGGCCGATGCCGGCACCGCCCGGCTGTTCGGCAAGGACCCGTGGGACGAGGCGGTCGACCTGCACCGGCGGCTGGCCTACGTCCCCGGTGACGTCGAGCTGTGGCCCAACCTCACCGGCGGCGAGGCGATCGACCTCTTCGCCCGGCTCCGCGGCACGCCCGACCGCGCCCGTCGGGACGAGCTGGTGGCGCGCTTCGACCTCGATCCGGGCAAGAAGGCGCGCACCTACTCCAAGGGCAACCGGCAGAAGGTGGCGCTCATCGCCGCCCTGGCCTCGCCGGTCGAGCTGCTCCTGCTGGACGAACCCACCGCGGGACTGGACCCGCTCATGGAGGTCGTCTTCCAGGAGTGCATCCGGGAGGCCCGCGCGCAGGGCACCACCGTGCTGCTGTCCAGCCACGTCCTGGCGCAGGTCGAGGTGCTGGCCGACCGGATCTCGATCATCCGGGCGGGCCGGGTCGCCGAGAGCGGCACCCTGCAGGACCTGCGGCACATGTCCCGCACCACCGTCGTGGCCACCCTGCGGCACCCGGCCGACGTGCTCGCCACCCTGCCCGGCGTGCACGGCCTGGCGCAGGACGGGGACCAGGTCCGGCTGGACGTCGACGGCGACCGCGTCGAGCCCGTCGTCCGCGCCCTCGCCGACCTCGGGGTCACCTCGATCGTCGCGCACCCGCCCACGCTGGAGCAGCTGCTCATGCGGCACTACGGCGACGACCTTTCGCGGGCCGGGACCGCGGGGGCCCGGTGATGGGCACCGCGACCACGACGACCCGCCGTGCGGCCGACCCCGGCCCCCGCCCGGGACCCGGGGCCGCGCCGGGCGGCGCGACCACCGGGACCGGCGCCCTGGTCCGGCTGATGCTCCGCCGGGACCGGATCAGGCTGCCCGCCTGGGTCGCGGGCCTGGGCCTGTTCATGGTCTACCTGGGTGCCGCCCTCCCCCGGCTGGCGCCGACGGAGGCGGACCTGGCCGCCGTGACGCCCATGGTGCAGCAGCCGGTCGGCCGACTCTTCACCGGACCGGCCTACGGGATGGAGGACCCCACCCACGCCAGCTTCTTCGCCGCCGGCTACCTGCTCTACCTGTTCGTGCTGGCCGCGCTCATGAACGTCCTGCTGATCACCCGGCACACCCGGCTGGAGGAGCAGAGCGGACGCTCCGAGCTGGTCCGTGCCGACGTGGTCGGTCGTCAGGCGCCGCTCACCGCGGCCCTGTGCGTGGCCGTGGTCACCAACGGGCTGGCCGCGACCGTCGTGGGGCTGATCGCCCTGGTCAACGGCTACCCCGGCCCCGGCTCGGCGCTCGTGGCCGCCGCGGTCGGGCTGGTCGGCCTGTCCTTCGCGGGGATCACGGCCGTCGCGGCCCAGCTCAGCGCGCACTCCCGGGGCGTCGCCGGTCTCGCAGGCCTGGTGCTCGGGGCAGCCTTCGCCCTGCGCGCCCTGGGGGACATGGTGGCCGCCGGAGGCAGCGCCCTCTCCTGGGCCTCCCCGCTGGGCTGGGGGGCCCAGACGGCCCCCTACGCGCTCGACCGGTGGGAGCCGCTGGTGCTCCTGCTCGCCCTGGCGGTGGGGACGGTCGTGCTCGCCTACGCCCTGCAGGGGCGACGCGACTTCGGGGCCGGCCTGCTCCCGGCCCGTCGCGGCCGCGAGCAGGGCGGCGCCCTGCTCGGCACGCCGTGGGGCCTGGCCCTGCGGCTGCAGCGGGGTCCGTTCCTCGCCTGGGGCGCCGCCATCCTGTTCCTGGGCGTCATCGACGGAGCCTTCACCCAGGTGATGATCGACTCCTCGCACGCCCTGCCGCCGGAGATGCAGGCGATGTTCGGGGCCGAGCAGATGACGCTGGGCTACGTGGCCTTCCTCTCCGTCTTCAGCGGGATGGCCACCACCGCCTACGTCGTCTACGCGGTGCAGACGCTGCGGGCCGAGGAGGCTGCCGGGCGCGCGGAGCTGGTCCTGGCCACGCCCACGAGCCGGGCCGCCTGGGCCGGCGCACATCTGGGCGTCGTGGCCCTGGGTGCGACGGTGATCATGACGGTCACCGGGGTGCTGACCGGGGTGGCGGCCACGGCGGTCACGGGAAGCTG
>DATISK010000202.1:0-2007 GCA_035581545.1 Ornithinimicrobium sp.
ACAGGCACGCCCAGCGCCACGGCGGCGGACGCGGCGCGCAGCTGCTCGTCGGCCGAGGTGAGGACGACGACCGGGGCCTGGGTGAAGAAGTGCGCGCCCGCCGCGGCGGCAAGGGCGGCCGGGTCGCCGTCCCCGTCGAGCACGACCGCGCCCTCCTGGGGCTCCGAGATCGTCGCCACCAGGGCGTCCGGATCGACGGGAGGCGCGACGGCGGAGCCGTCGGTGCTGCGGGCTCCGTCCGGCCCGTCCCCGCCCTCGTCCGACCCGGGCGAGCACGCGGCGAGCAGCAGCGCCAGGGCGGCGGTGGCGGCCAGACCCCGTCGCGGGAGGTCCCGGCGTGGGACCTTCCGGGGGACGGTGCCGAGGGACAGGCGGTCTGACATGTGTGTGCTCCCGAGCTCGTGGACCCTCCCCAGGCTAGGCGGGCGACGGGCGAGTGGCGTGGTGCCACGCCAACCGCGGGGTGTCCGGACAGGTGTGGGGCCGCCCGTCGACTGAGGTGGCGGACCTCCCCCAGCGGTGGTGCCATGGGCCCATGGCCACCACGCAGCGCAAGGACCACCTGACCTTCGACAACCCGGTGACCCGCCACCCCGACATCACTCCGCCGCAGCAGGACCAGGACATGCCCGGGCTGGACGCCGAGCTGGAGCCGCGGACCGACCGGGGGGAGAGGACCTACCGGGGAACCGGGCGGCTGGAGGGCCGCAAGGCCCTCATCACCGGCGGCGACTCCGGGATCGGGGCCGCGGTGGCGATCGCCTACGCCCGTGAGGGGGCGGACGTGGCGATCAACTACCTGCCCGCCGAGGAGGAGGACGCCGAGCGGATCGCCGAGCTGGTCGAGGCGGAGGGGCGCACCTGCGTGCAGATCCCCGCCGACGTCACCGACCGGCAGACCTGCGACGAGATCGTCGGCAGGGCGGTCTCCGGGCTGGGCGGGCTGGACGCCCTCGTCGTCAACGCCGGACGGCAGGTCGCGACCGACTCGATCGAGGACATCACCGACGAGCAGTTCGACCAGACCGTCAAGACCAACATCTACGCGATGTTCTGGATCGTCCGGGCGGCGGTGAAGCACCTGGAACCGGGCTCCACGATCGTGCTCAGCTCCTCGGTGCAGGCCTACAGCCCGAGCGAGACGCTGCTCGACTACGCGATGACCAAGTCCGCGATGAACACCTTCGGCAAGGGGCTGGCCAAGCAGCTGGCGCCCAGGGGCGTGCGCGTCAACGTGGTCGCCCCCGGACCGGTCTGGACGCCGCTGCAGGTCGTGGAGGGCCAGCCGAAGGACAAGCTCCCCTCGTTCGGCAAGGGTCAGCCGATCGGGCGGGCGGCGCAGCCGGTCGAGCTCGCGCCGGCCTACGTCTTCCTGGCCTCCCCGGAGAGCTCCTACGTGGTCGGGGAGACGCTCAACGTCAACGGCGGCGCCGACTCGCCGTGACCTGACCCGTCCTCCCGGTGGGGGCACGCGTGGTGCGTCACAATCGTCACGACGACAGGAGGTCGCCATGACGTTTTCCCGCCGGCTCGACGAGCTGCAGCGCCGGCACCGCTGGATGGGCTTCCCGGTCGCCGTGGTCTACAAGTTCATCGACGACCACGGGGTCTACCTGTCGGTGCTGATCACCTACTACGGCTTCCTCGCGCTGTTCCCGATGATGCTCCTGCTCACCTCGGCGCTGGGCTTCGTGCTCGACGGGGAGCCGGAGTGGCGCGAGCGGATCCTGGACACCGCGGTCAGCCAGTTCCCCGTCCTGGGCAGCCAGATCGGGGACGAGGGTTTCGGCGGGTCGACGACGGCGGTGGTCATCGGTGTGGTGATCGCCATCTGGGCGGCGGTGCGCGCCTCGCAGGCGACGCTGCACATGATGAACATCTGCTGGGCCGTGCCCCGGCACCAGCGGCCGGACCCGATCCGCTCGCCCATCCGCTCCCTGCCCCTCATCGCCATCGCCGGTCTCATGCTGCTGGGGACCACGGTCGGCTCGGTCCTCGCCCACTCCG
>DATISK010000203.1:0-19505 GCA_035581545.1 Ornithinimicrobium sp.
TGCTCGCCGACGGCGCCCGGCCCGCCCCGACCGTCCTGACGCCGGGCGGGGCAGCCCGGGGGAGCGACCGGGCCGTCCCGGCGGTGCTCGTGCGCGAGGACCTGACGAGGGCCGGTGCCGAGCCGTCGACCTACGACCCGACCCTCCTGGCCGCCGCGGCCCGGGGGGAGGTCGAGCTGCTCACCGACGCCGACGAGGTCACGGCCGGCACGCTGCTCGTGCTCGATCCCGCCGTCCTCGGTCCGCCCGCCCTGCCCCTGCCGCGGCTGGAGGCGGCGCAGGTCGTCGTCGCGGCCGTGCCGCCGTCGGCGACGGAGCCCGTGCGGGACCTGGAGATGGCCGGGGCCGCCGCGCGGGCGCTCGGCGGGAGCGGTCCGGTCTGGGTCGCCCGCACCCCGGCGGAGCAGGCGGCCTGGGCCGGTGACGGCTGGTCGGTGCCGCTCCTGGAGGACGTCCTCGCCGGGTACGGTCTCGCGGGCGGGCCTCCTCCGCGTCTCGTCGCGGCCCTCGACCTGGTCGCCGAGCTCGAGCGGGCCGAGGAGGTCCTGCCGCGGTCGGCCGGGGACCGCCTGCTGCTGGCGGGCGGCCGGGTCGTGCGCACGTCCCACCTGGACCCGCGGGTCGAGGCCATGGTTCCGCGACCGCTGCGGGGCACCTGGTCGGCGGACGACCCGTCGGTGCGACCGGTGCGGGTGCCGGTGGCCGCCGACGTCGTCGTGCTGGGCAAGCTCGACCTGGCCGCCGGGACCAAGCTGCGCGCGGCGTACCCGGCGGCGGGGCTGGTGCTGGCGGCCCAGCCGGCAGGTCCGCGCGGCGACCACGGGATCACCCGGTCCGTGCGGGCGCACGAGGTCGTGGACCGGCACGTGCCCGGTCTGGCGCCGAGGCTGGTCGCGCACGGGCGGACCGCCTCGGGCACCAGGTACCTCGTCGAGGAGCTCGTCGAGGGCAAGCCCCTCGGCGGGGCCGGTGCCCTGGACGCCAGGGCGGCCGAGCTGCTCGCGGCCCTCGCCCGGCTGCACGCAGGTCACGGGACCACGAGGGTGAGCGTCCGGGAGAGGTGGGGGAGCGGGGTGGCGGACCGGTGGGACGGGACGGTCGCCACGGGCGTCGTCCCGGAGCGGATCGTCCGGGAGGTCGCGGGCCTGCTGGGGCGGGAGGACACCCTGCGCATCTCCTGGGCGCACGGCGACCTGGTCGCCTCCAACGTGCTGGCCCGCCCCGGCGGTCTCACCCTCCTCGACTGGGAGCACTCGCAGGAGGCCCCGGTCATGCACGACGCGGCGACGCTGCACCTCTTCTGCGGTGATCCCGCGGCCGTGCTCGACCTGGTCGGAGCCGCCCTCGGCACCCCGGCCGGGGAGGGGACCTACAGCGGCGCGGAGGAGCTGGCGCTGGTCCACGTCCAGCTCCTCGGGCGCTATCCCGGCCGGCGGGAGCGGTTGCGCGGCCACCCACGGGCGGAGGTCTACGAGCAGCAGGTGCGTCGCCAGGTGGAGCGGCTGGAGCAGGTGCTCCAGCGGTGCGACGGGAGCTGGTGACCGGGGCCGGTCAGCCGCGCGGCGTCACCCGGAGCACGACGTCGTCGTCGCCGTTCGCGGTGGTCACCCACAGGGAGCCCTCGTCGTCCAGGTCCACGGACCGCAGGCGGCCGTAGGTGCCCTCGAGCTCGGGCACCCGGGCCTGGTCGACCACCGTCCCGTCGTCCAGGGTCAGCACCGTCATCCCCGACCCCTTGAGCTCGGCGACCGCCAGCGCGCCGTCCCAGGCACGCCAGCTCTCCCCGTCGAGGAAGACCGCCCCGCTCGTGGCGTGCGTCGGGTCACCGCTGGACCACACCGCCTCCACCGCCTCCGGGAAGCGGTCGAGGTCGGTCATCGGCACCCGCTCGTCGTAGCCCGGGCCCGGTGCCCAGCCGTAGTTGGCCCCCGCCTGCAGCAGGTTGACCTCGTCGTCGACGTCCGGCCCGTGCTCGACCGAGAAGACCTCCCCGGTGCCGGGCTGCACGGCCAGGCCCTGCACGTTGCGGTGGCCGTAGGTGAGGATCCGCGGGTCGGCCCCCGGTGGCGCGTCCTGCTCGTCGGCCGCCGCACCGTCCGTCCGCACGTGCAGCACCTTGCCGCCCAGGGATCCCAGGTCCTGCGGGTTGTCCTCGTCCGCGGCGTCACCGGTCCCCACGAGGAGGGTGCCGTCCTCCCGCAGGAGCAGCCGGCAGCCGCTGTGCCGCCCCGAGGTGAGCGGTATGCCGTCCACGACCACCTCCTCCATCGTGGCGGTGCCGAGGTCGTCGGTGAGGGTGTGCGCGGTCACGCGCACGTCGGGGCTGCCTCCGGGCGGTGCCCAGGCGTGGCAGAGGTAGAGGGTGTCGCCGTCCAGAGCCATCCCCATGAGCCCGGCCTCGCCGGAGACGAACAGCTCGTCCAGGTCGGTGGCCACCTCCTGGGTGCGGCCGTCCCGGTGCGCCAGCAGCCGACCCCCGCGCTCGGTCACGAGCACGGTGCCGTCCGGCCGCACGAGGACGTCCCAGGGGATCGACAACCCGTCGAGGACCACCTCGACGTCGAGCTCCGGCGGGGCGTCCGGGGGCGGATCCGTGGCGGGCTCGGGGGAGGTCGCCCCGTCGTCGTCGTCCTCGGTGGGGTCGTCGGTGACGTCGTCGGTGGTCGCGGGTGCGGCGGGGTCGTCGTCGGCGGTGGCCGCGGCGCTGCCGGTCGTGGTCCCGGGCGACTCGTCGGGGACCGGAGGGTCGCCCGGCGTGCAGCCGACCACCCCCAGGACACCGAGCAGCGCCAGCGGAAGGGTGACGCGGGAGCCTCGCACGACGTCCACGCTACCCCCGTGACCCGGTGGACCGGCCGGGCCCGAGGGCCGCCTCGATCTCGGCGACCGCGCCGGCCACCCCGTCCTCCTGGGCCACCGTCCGGGCCTCCGCCCGGGCCCGTGCGGCGGTCCCGGGCGCGGCCGCCGCGGACAGGGCCTGGCGGAAGGCCTCCCTGCTGGCCGTGGAGGCAGGGACGGGGGCCGGGCCGACGCCGAGCTCGTGCACCCGGCGGGCGAAGAACGGCTGGTCCATGGTGAAGGGCACCACGACCTGCGGCCGGCCCGCGCGCAACGCCTGGGCGGTGGTCCCGGCACCACCGTGGTGCACGACCGCAGCGGTGCGGGGGAAGAGCAGCTCGTGCGCCAGGTCGCCGACGACGCGGACGTCGGCTCCCAGCTCCTCCTCCAGGCCGGATCCGCCCTGGAGCAGCACCCGCAGACCCAGGTCCGCGGCGGCGTCCACGGCGTGGGCCAGCACCTCCCGGACGGCCGGCAGGGTGTGCGACCCCAGACCGACGAACACGGGGGCCGGTCCGGCATCCAGCCAGCCGGAGAGTCCGGGGTCGAGCGCGGCGTCGCGGGGCAGCTCCCGGAACGGGTAGCCGACGACGCGGACCTGACGGCCCGCGACCCGTCTCGGGGTGACGAGCCGGGGGCTGTGCGCCACGAAGGCCGGGGCCGTCGCCATGCTGAGCGCGGCCCGGGGGTCGGGCGCCACCAGCCGGACGGCGGTGGGCAGGACCCGGACGGCGGCCCCCAGGTTGCGCCAGGACCGGCCGGCCACGACCGAGAACATGCTGGCGTCCCCCCACGTGGTCGGCAGGGCGGGCACGAACATCATCAGCACCCGGGGTGCCCGGGGCCATCCCGCGAGGGCCGGCCACCCCGCGGTCATCGCGGTGAGGACCAGCCCGTCGTAGCGCGACCGCATGTCCTCCAGGCGGTCGCGGACACGAGGTGCCAGCAGCTCGGCCAGCCCGCGCAGCATGCGCAGCTGGCCGGGCAGGTCCGTCGGCATCCCGCGGGCGGCCAGCTGGTCGCGGTAGTAGGCCATCGCGTCGACGTCCACCGGTTCGGGCGTCAGGCCGGCCTCCTCGACCAGGCCCAGGAACTCCCGGGTGGCGGTGACCCCCACCTCGTGGCCCCGGGCCCGCAGGCCTCGGCCCACCGCGACGACGGGCTCGTAGTCGCCACGGCTGCCCGCCGCCAGGAGGGCGATCCGCACGGCGGCGGCTCAGTCCTCCGCGTCGGCGACGCAGAACTCGTTGCCGGCAGGGTCGCGCAGGACGGTCCAGGAGAAGCCCTCCACGTCGTGGTTGCGCACGACCTCGGCCCCCAGCTCCACGAGCCGGGCCACCTCGGTGGTCCGGTCGGTGCCCGAGAGGTCGAGGTGGAGCCGGTTCTTGCCGGCGCTGGGCTGCTCCACGCGCTGGAAGGCCAGCCGGGGATGGCCGGCGAGGACCACGAAGTCGTCGCTCTCGTGGGCCGGCTCGGCACCGAGGGCCTGCTGCCAGAAGCCGGCCAGCTCCTGGGGGTTCTCACAGTCGACGGTCACCATGGTGACCGCCAGCGCGGTCAGACGGTGGCCCTCGGTCCGGGGCCCGGCGTCGGTCACATCGTCGGTGCCCTCCTGCTGGTCCGCTGGAGGCTGTTCCTGGTCGTCGCGGGCCTGCTCGACCTCGGTCCTGGTGTCGTGCGGGCTGCTCATGGGTCCTCAGTCTGCCGCAGGGGCGGGCCGGACGCACCCGCCGTCCCGGGCTCATCGCCGCGCAGCAGGCGGACGAGGCGGGGCCCGGCGTCCACGGTGTAGACGTCCGACCCGGCCTCCACCTCCTGCTCGGCGAACGCCGTGAGCACCGCGGTGACCACCGCGTGGGTGGCCTCCTTGGTCTCCAGCTGCCGGGCGCCGGACCAGAACCGCAGCTCGAGCTGGACGGTGGCGGTGCCGACGGAGGTGAGGAAGGCCTCGGGGCCTGGTTCGTCCAGGACCCGGGGCAGCCCACGCATCGCCTCGACCGCGATCCGGGCGGCCCGGTCGAGGTCGCCGGTGTCGGCCAGGTCGAGGAGCACCGAGCTGCGCACGTGCTCGAAGCCGGTCTGGACGGTCACCACCTCCGAGTGCAGCGTGCCGTTGGGGACGAGCAGCAACCGTCCGTCGAAGGTGCGCACCGAGGTGCTGGTCAGCCCCATCTGCACGACCGTCCCCCGGTGCTCGCCCACCGCGATCTGGTCACCGACCCGGAACCGGTCGCGGGTGAGGATGACGATCCCGGCGAACATGTTGCCCAGCACGGTCTGGAAGGCGATGCCGGCGGCGATCGAGACCACGCCGATCCCCCCGAGCAGGTTGACCGGTCGGATGCTGGGGAAGGTGACCGTCACCGCGGCCCCGACGGCGAGCAGGCCGACGAGCCAGGAGACGAGTCGGCCGAAGACCCGCGAGGAGCTCTCGCTGCGACCTCGCCAGGAGAGCGTGCGCGTGACCAGCACCCGGACCAGCTGGCCCAGCAGGAGCCCGACGACCAGGACGGTCAGACCCAGTCCGACGCCGACGAGGGTGACCGGCGGCAGCTCCAGCCCCTGGAGCGCCTCGTTCACTGGCCGCCGCCCTCACCGACGCCGCCGACGTGGGCGCGGGTGGTCTCCAGCCACTCGCGCAGCCGGGGCTGGTGCTCGGGCAGGGCGACCGTGAGCAGGTCCTCGATCATGGACACCATCCGTCGGGGCACCTGCAGCGAGTCCCTGCCGTAGTGCAGCGGTTCGGCCAGCGCCAGGTCGACGAGCTGCCCCACCCGCTGCGGGCGGTGCACGAGCCGGACCTGGCCACCGCGGGTGACCAGCGCCGGCAGCTCGGCCCGGACCACGACGAGGCGCAGGATGCGGTGCAGCTCGTCGAGCACCTGGACGGCCGTCGTGGGGTCGTTGGTCCCCGGGGAGAGTGCCCGCTCGCCGATGTCGACCAGCTTGCGGACCCCGAACGCGGGGTCCTGGTTGGAGAGGCGGTCCTTCTCCACGACCACCATCGGGCGCAGCGCCTCGAGATCGTCGTCGTCCACCTGCCCCGCCGGGACGTGCCGCCACACCTTCACCGCGGGGGTCCCCTGGGGGATGAAGTCACCCACCTGCGGAAGCACCTCGACGACCACGTCCCGCTCGTCGGCCCACGACACCAGGCCGCGGTGGTCCACCTCCACGACCGACCCGTGCTCCACCGCGAGCAGCGTCTGGGCGATGGTTCCTGCCCCCGGCTCCCAGCTGTTGGACCCCAGCCGGGACCCCGGGGCGTCCGGCTCGGGCAGGTAGCGGTCCACGACGTCGACCGTCTCGTCGCCCAGCTGGGAGACGATCGAGGACACCTGGATCGAGTTGGTGATGTGGTGGATGAACGCCAGGAACATGCCCACGCTCGCCAGCACCAGCAGGAAGGCCAGGGTGACGGACACCTGCGGGACGAACCGACCGCCCTCGCCGGATTCGCCCTCGACCGAGCGGAGCACGGTCAGCGCGTAGGTGAAGCTCGCCGCGAAGATCCCCAGCGTGAGCTGGGTGATGCGGCTGGAGAGGAAGTCGCCCATGACGCGAGGGCTGTACTGGCTGCTGGCCAGCTGGATGACGACCATGGTGATCGAGAACACCAGGCCGGTCACCGAGATCATCGCGCCGGCGATGCTGCCGAGCATGCTCCGCGCGCCGCTGGGCCCGCCGGGGAAGACGTAGGGCAGGTGCTCGGCGAGCCGGGCGTCCAGCCCCGGCAGGACGTAGCCGACCACGACGGCGGACACGACGATGACCATGGGGAGAGCCCAGAACGGACGCCAGATGCGGCTCCACCGGGTGATCGACCGGGTCTGCGGGAGAGCGCCGACGTCGGTGCGGTCGGTCTCGTCCCGGGACCGGCCGTCGGCCGGGGCGGAGGAGGTGCGGTCGTGGTTCACGGGCCCATCCTTGCGCAGGTTCGTCCCCGCCCGTCCGCGGCTCACGCCCTCGTCCCCGGTTCGAGCCGTGCCCCCGCGGGGACCTGGGCGCCCCTACCCACGACGGTGTGCCGCCCGACGAGGGTCACCGCCCCGTCGGTGATCCGGGTTCCCGGCAGGGTGCGACCCACCACGGCGTCGCGGCCGATCCTGGCCCCCTCGTCGACGATGCAGGCGCTGACCCTGGCACCGGCCTCCACCACGACCCCTCTCAGCAGCACGCTGTCCTGCACCACCGCCCCGCCCTCCACGACGACGTCGGGGCCGAGGACGGACCGCTCGACCCGTCCGCGCACCCGTGCGCCCGGCGAGACCATCGACCCGTCCAGCACGCCCCCGTCCCCCACCCACGCGGGTGCCCCGGCCGGGGTGGGGGAGAGGACCGGTCGGTCCGGGTGGTCGAAGACGTCGACCCGCCCGGCGAGCAGGTCGCGGTGCGCCTGCAGGTAGGCAGCCGGCCGGCCGACGTCGCGCCAGTAGCCCTCCAGCGGCACGGCGTGCACGTGGCCCCGTCCCACGAGGGCCGGCAGGAGCAGCTCGCCGAAGTCGCCCAGCCCGGTGTCGTCGTTGTCCGCCCTCCCGTCGTCCTGCGGTCTGCCGGCGAGCTCCCGGTGAAGGCGCTCCAGCTCGGCGAGGAGCACCCGCGGGTCGTAGAGGAAGATCTCGGACGCCACGGTCGTGGCCTCCGTGGCCTGCGGCTTGTAGTCCACCTCCCGCACGCGGCCACCGGCGTCCGCGTGCACGACCATCTTCTCGGCGGCCTCCTGCACACCGACCTCGGCGGTCAGGAGGGTGCACTCGGCGCCCGCCCGGAGATGGTGCGCGATCGCCGGGCGCAGGTCGGTGGAGAAGACGTGGTCGGCGGACAGGACCACCAGCACGTCGGGGTCGTGCACCCGCAGGTCGTCCCGGATCCGGAACAGCCCGTCGGCGTTGCCGTGGCTGAACCCGTCGTCGTGGGCGGCTCCCGAGCCCTGCTCGGGGGTCAGCCGGCGGAAACCGCCGTGCGTGCGGTCCAGGTCCCACGGGCGGCCCCCCGCCAGGTGCGTGTCGAGGGAGCCGGACTGGTACTGCACGCTCACCCACACGTCCACGATCCCGCTCGCCCGGAGCGCGGACAGGGGGAAGTCGACGAGGGCGTGCGTGCCGGCGAACGGCAGGGCCGGCTTGGCGCGCTCGCGGGTCAGGACGTCCATCCGGCTGCCGGCGCCCCCGGCCTGGACGACCGCCAGGACGCGCAGCCCGACGGGGATGCTGGGCGGAGCGTCGGTGGTGGGCGACATGGTGCCCAGACTAGGCAGGCAGCGCATACCCTGGCGCGGTGAGCGAGTCCCGACCCGAGCACCGGTCCCAGCCCCAGCCCGAGCCCGAGGCCCCGAGGACGCCCCTCGTCCTCCTGCACGGGGTGGGGCAGGCGCCGATGGCGTGGGAGGACCTGGTCGTGCGGCTCTACGGCTCGCGGCGGCTGCTGACCCCCTGGGTGCCGGGGCTGCGACCCACCGAGACCCGTTCGGTGCCGGTCGAGGAGGCCGCCGACCGGATGGCCCAGGAGATCGAGCTCGAGGGACTGGGGACGGTCGACCTGTGCGCGCAGAGCTGGGGCTCGATGGTCGCCACCCGGCTCGCCGCCGAGCACCCCGGCCTGGTCCGGCGGCTGGTGCTGATCGGCGGGCAGGTGCGCACGCCGAGGCTGCTCAGCGGGGTGCAGGCCGGGCTGCTGCGGATGATGCCCGCCTCCCGCCTGGCCGACGCCGGGGTGTCGAAGGACCGGCTCAGAGCGATGCTGGACGTGGCCCGCCGCACGGATCTCTCCGACGCGCTGCCCCGGATCACCTCCCCCACCCTGGTCCTCGTGGGGGAGCGCGACCGCGCCGGTCAGCTGGGGGCCAGGGCGCTGGCGGACGGCATCGAGGGCGCTCGGCTGCGCGTCGTCGAGGGCGCGGGGGCCGCGCTCAACGAGGAGCGGCCCGAGGAGCTGGAGCGTCTGCTGCGGGACTTCCTCGACGAGCGTTAGGGCCGCCCGCCGGCGCCGGGGACGCCGGAACGGTCCATCCGCGCGAGCAGGCCCAGCTGGGCTCGGCGCTCGCGGGCGAACACCGTCCGTGCACGTGCCCCGACGGCCCCGTCGAGGAGGTGCTTGGCCCGGCCGAGGGCGCGCCGGTCGTGCCCGACCATCTGGGCGACCAGGCCGGTCGCCGCCGCGTGCGGGTCGTCGGCCACCCGGGTGACCAGGCCCAGGTCGGCGGCCTCGGTGCCGCCGACCGACCGGGCGGTCAGGGTGAGCTCCTTGGCCACGTCCAGCCCCACCAGCTCCACCAACGAGCGGACGCCGCCCATGTCCGGGACCAGGCCCCACCGGACCTCGCGCACCGACCACACCGCGTCCGGCGTGCTCACCCGCAGGTCGGCGCCCAGCGCCAGCTGGAGCCCGGCGCCGAGGCAGTGGCCGTGGACGACGGCGACCACCGGCACCGGCAGCCGACGCCAGGCCCAGCAGGCCTCCTGGAAGGTGTTGGTCCCGCGCCACGGCCGGGGCAGGAACCGGCCGGCGATGCCGACCGGGTCGCGCAGCGCCCCGCCCAGGTCGAGCCCGGCGCAGAAGGCGTCCCCCTCGCCGGAGAGCAGCACCGCACGCACCGAACGGTCCGCGCGCAGCCGGGCGGCGGTGGCGACCAGGCCGTCGAGCATCGGCAGGGTCAGGGCGTTGAGCTTCTCCGGCCGGGACAGGCGGACGGAGGCGACCCCGTCCTCGACGGTGCAGGTCAGGTGCTCGGCGGAGACGCGGGACGGCATACCCCGAGCATGCCAGGGGCGCGCACGGACGCCACCCCCGGCGTCGTCCTCAGCCCACGCCGAGGAACTCCCTGATCGCCGGCAGCTCCCGGCGCGCCTGCGCCAGCCCGGCGTCGTGGCTGGCGCGGAGCCGGGCCACGTCGCGGGTGCCGTTTCCGACCGGCATCGTGTCGGGGACGAAGAGGTGGGCGGCGCCCGCGCGCTCCAGCTCCCAGAGCTGCTCGCGGGTGGTGTTGTAGGCCTCGTGCCGCCGTCCGAGCGCCTCCACGACCGCGGGGAAGCGACGGAAGTGCTGGCGCAGGTAGCGCAGACCCGACCGGCCGGGCGCGGGCTTGACGTAGGCGCGCGGCTGGGTGAGGACGACGAGGAACTTCGCGTAGCCGTCCGCCTGGGCCGCGTCCAGCGGGATTCCGCCCGAGGGTCCCAGCGCCCCGTCGACGAAGACCTCGCCGTCGATGGTCACCGGGGGCATGACGACCGGCATCGTCGAGGAGGCCCGCACCCGGACCATGAGGTCGCCGAGGGTCGCCAGGTCGTCCCGGCCCCAGTAGACCGGTTCCCCGCGGGTGGCGTCGAAGCCACCGATCCGCACCTGCGCCGGGTCGGCCGTGAACGTCTCCCAGTCGAAGGGCAGCGCCTGTCCGGGCAGACCGGTCTCCTCGTAGATGTACTGCGCGTCGAACAGGCCGCGTCCGCGCACGAACGTGCGCCAGTCGCCGAACCGGGGGTCGGTGACGAAGTCGGTGAAGCTGTGCCGGGCCCGCCACGGGTCGCGCGAGACGTAGTTGGCCGTGTTGCTCGACCCCGCCGAGATGCCGCCGACCCAGTCCAGGTGGAGGCCGGCCTCGAGCAGCGAGACGAGCAGCCCGGAGGGGTAGGAGGCGCGCATGCCGCCGCCCTCGAAGACGAGGGCGGTGCCGGTCACGGTGGAGGTGAGCTGCCTCATGCGCCGAGGGTAGGGGGTGCGGCCAGGACGCGACGCTCCTCGTCGTCGGTCAGACCGGCGGCGCGTGGCGTCGTGCGCGACTCCTCCTCGTACCCCAGGGCGTCGCGCAGGGTCTCCGCGAGCGGCCGGGTGTCGAGCCCGGCGGCGCGGGCGCGCGCGCAGTCGAGGGTGCCGAATCCGCGCATCGCCGGGTCGTCGAGCCACAGCGGCATCGAGGTGGGTCCCATCCAGGGACGGACCCCGAGCTCGGCCAGGACCGGCAGGGGGATGGCGCGCCCGCGGGCCCTGCTGGCCGCCACGTCGGCGGCCGTCGCCAGGACCTGCGCCAGGGGGGTCGTCGGCCCGGTGACGTTGTAGGGGCCCTGGAGCCCCTGCTCCGCGGCCGCGACGACGAACGCCGCGAGGTCGCGGACGTCGACCAGCGCGGTGGGCAGGTCGGGGTCGTCGGGCACCGCGACCTCGGGACCGACCGGGTGGGCGAACCGCCACGGCCAGTAGCCGCTCCGCCCCGACGCGTCGCCCGGCCCGCCGATCAGCCCCGGGCGCACGACGGCCGCCGGGGTGCCGCTGCCGAGATAGGCCTGCTCGCAGGCCACCTTGGCCCCGCCGTAGGTCTCCATCCCCGCCATCCGGTCGGCGTCGACAGGATGGACCAAGCGCGCGCCCTCGTCCGGCTCGGGGCCGACGTCGTCGGCATAGACGTTGGCCGTGGAGACGAAGACCCAGTGGCCGGTGGTGAGGTCGCGGACGGCGCGGCGGACGTGGACGGGGTGCAGCGTGACGTCGACGACGCCGTCCCAGGCCCGTCCGGCGACGGCGGCCAGCCCGTCGTCGTCGTCGCGGTCGGCCCGGACGAAGGTGACGCCGTCGGGCGTGGGCGCCGAGCCGCGCGCGAGGCAGGTGACCTCGTGGCCGCGGCCGAGCGCGACCTGCGCCACCGCGCGCCCGAGGAAACGGGTCCCGCCCAGGAGGAGGAGCTGCATGGCCCTCAGCCTGGCACCCGTCGCCGTCGGTCACCAGCGGTGGGCGACGTACACCACGAGTCTGGCGCCGTCACCGGGGCCGTCGAGGACGAAGACCCGGAACGGCAGCCGGGCGCGCACGCCCAGGCCCAACGTGCTGCGACCCTCGAAGCTCCCGGCCCAGACGACCTGGCGGAAGGTGGACCAGCCGTCCACGTCCACCAGCGCGGCGCGGTCGGCGACGGGGTAGGTCGCCTGCCCACGACCGTCGTAGGCCGGGGAGTGGAGCACGACCTGCAGGCGGGCGCCGCCGGCGGTCGGCACGACCTGTCCGCTGCCGTCCGCCCGGACGGCGTCGACGTAGCGCACGTCGTAGCCGAGGCTGCCGGCCACGTCGTCCACGTCCAGGACCAGCCGGTCGAAGCAGGTGTGCCGTCCGGCCCGGACGTCCGAGAGCGTGCCCGGCGCCGTGCCGATCGTCCTGCTCCTGCCCAGCGACCCCCAGCCGATCCCGCACCACCCGGTGGTCGGGACCGCCGTGGGGACGGAGATGGCCGTGGTGGGGGCCGTCGGGGGCGCACCGGTCGCGGCGGTGGCCGAGAGGCCCGCGGCCAGGGTGGCGGCGACGGCGGCGAGGGCGACCCGTCGTGGGGCTCGGATGGTGCTCATGGTGCCGTTCCTTCCGTCGGGGGCCGGAGCCCCGGGGGGTGGCGCGTGCGCGTCATACCCCTTCGTCGCGCGGGCGGAGGAAAAGGTTGCCCCGAGCCGTCAGGAAGGACGGCCTCCGAGCAGGTCGACGAGGTGGCCGGTGGTCGGCACGCTGCCGCTGTGCACCAGCTCGTCGTCGACGACGAGACCGGGGGTGCGCAGGACGCCGTAGGCGGCGATCTCGCCGTAGTCGGTGATCGTGCGCACGTCGGCCTGCAGCCCCAGCCTGGCCAGCGCCTCCCGTGTCCGCTCCTCCAGCCGGTGGCAGTTGCGGCACCCGGGACCCAGCACCTTGACGATCATCTGCGCCTCCTCGCGCGTCGGTCGCCGACCCTGCTCAGGCGGCGATGTTGAAGACCAGGCCGAGGGCGATGATGCCCAGGGCCACGGAGCCGAAGTAGAGCGCCAGCAGCGGGGGCCGCAGCACCCGGCGCAGCATGATGGCCATCGGGATCGACAGGGCGATCGAGCTCATCATGAAGGCCATGACCGTGCCCAGGCCCATCCCCTTGGCCCACAGCGCCTCGCCCACGGGCACCACGCCCGCGCCGTTGACGTAGAGGGGCACGCCCGCCAGCGTGGCGACGACGACGGCCAGCGGGGCGTCCGGGCCGGCCCAGCGGGTGAAGAAGTCGGTCGGGACCCAGCCGTGGATGGCCGCCCCCACGCCGACGCCGACCAGGACCCAGATCCACACGTCCCGGAAGATGTCCCGGCTCTCGCCGAGGGCGGCCTCGACCCGCTCGGCCAGGGTCGGCCGGTGGCCGCCGGCACGCAGGGCGGCGACCCTGCTGGTGCGGACCACGTCCTCGACCCAGTGGTCCAGCCGGAAGCGGGAGAAGACCCAGCCGATCCCCATCGCCAGCGTGCTGCCGGCCAGGACGTAGGCGACGGCGATGCCCCACCCGAACTGGTCGCCGATCATGATCGCGGCGATCTCGCTGACCAGGGGCGAGGCGACGAGGAAGGTCAGGGTGATGGACAGGGGGATCCCGGCGGCGACGAACCCGATGAACAGCGGGATCGAGCTGCACGAGCAGAAGGGGGTGACCACCCCGAGGACGACGGCGAGGAACAGGCCGAGCCCCAGGCCCCGACCCTCGAGGTAGACCCGGGCCCGGTCCAGGTCGAGGGAGGCGCGCGCCAGGCCCACCACGAACATCAGGCCGAGCAGGAGCAGGAGGATCTTGACGGTGTCGTAGAGGAAGAAGTGCACCGAGGAGACCAGGCGGGCGCCCAGGTCCAGCCCGAGCCAGCCGACCGCGGCGTCCCAGAACCACCCGTTGAGGGCGTAGAGACCGAACCAGACGCCGGCCCCCAGACCGATGCGCAGCAGGAGCCCGTGGTCCGTCGAGGGGTGGGCGGTGGTCGTGCGCGTGCTCATCGGCCCTCCGTGGGGGAGGCGTGGCGGTGGTGCACCGCCCACGGCCAGTCTACTACCGACTGTCGTGTGCGCGGGATCCTGGGGTCGGGCCGGTCCCCACCGACCGTCACCCTCAGGCACCGTGCTCCCACCCGCCCGGCGAGGTGCATACTGGAAGGGATGCCAACCTCGCCCGCACGTCGTCGCCACCTCGCCAGCAGCCCCTTCCGGCCCGAGCCCGAGCCGGTGATCACGCAGTTCGCCTGCGACGACCGGGTCACCCACGACTCCTACGGGATGGGGCGCGTCGTCGGGGTCGAGGCGGGCGCGGTGAGGGTCGACTTCGGCACCCGGACCATGCGCATCCTCAGCCCCTTCCACAAGCTGGCCAAGCTCTGACGCGAGCCGGCCGGGCCCCGTCCCGGGGCGGTGGTGCTCGGCCGCACCCTCTCAGGCGACGATGACCTGCACCAGCAGGATCTTCAGGATCAGGCCCAGCGCGAAGAGCGCCGCGTAGCCCGCCTCCACCCGCTCGTCGGTGACCCGGTGGTTGGCGTAGGCGAGGATCGCGGGCTGCCCGACGAACCCGGCCAGGCCGCCCGCCGCCCGTTCCGGGCTCACCCCGGCCAGCCGGGCGACCAGGATGAACAGCACCCCCGCCACGAGGGTGATCGCTCCGGCGGCGGCGACGACCTGCACCCCGGTCCAGGTGAGGGCCTGGGCGGCGAAGGCCTGGCCCGAGATCAGTCCGGTGGCCCCGAGGAACAGCAGCAGCCCGAGCTGCCGGATGGTGAGGTTGGCCGCCAGGGGCAGGCCCCAGACGAGCGGGCCGGTGCGCTCCAGGCGGCCGAGCACGATGCCGACGACCAGGGGTCCGGCGGCCGACCCGAGCGCGAGGCTCAGCCCCCCGGGCAGCGGGAGGGTGACGAGCCCCACGGCGAGGCCCACGGCCAGGCCGACCCCGAGGGTGAACGCGTCGACCTCGCTCACCTTCCGCTCCGAGTCGCCGAAGAGCTCCGAGACCTCCCCCAGGCGGCCGCGCGGGACGATCACCCGCACCCGGTCCCCCAGCTCGAGGACGAAGTCCTCGGAGGCGAGCAGGTCCAGGTCCCCGCGCCGGACCCGGGTGACGATGCCGTCCAGCCGTCCCGGCACGTCGAGCTCGCCGACCGTCCGGCCGGCGACCCTGGGGTCGGAGACGACGAACCGGCGGTAGTCCACCTCCCGGCGGTCGTGGGCCAGGTGCTCGTCCACCCGCCGGCCGAGGTGGTCCCGGGCGGCCGCCACGGCCTGCCGGGGCCCCACCATGACGACGCGGTCGCCGACCTCGAGCTCGTCACCGGGCTGCACCACCCGGGTCGAGCCCCGCCGCGCGAGGTAGGACAGGCGCACGGCACCCTCGGCGACGCCCGGCACGTCGGTGAGCCGCGTGGGCCGCTCCACCTGCACCGAGATGTCCACGAGGCCCTGCCCGGCCACCGAGTCGGGGTCACGCCGGGCCGCCCACGGGCGGGCCAGGACGGCGGCGACGAGCAGGATGGTCACCGTGACGCCGACCGGGTAGGCCAGGGAGTACCCGACCGCGGGCTCCTCGCCGCCGGTCTGCTCGACGGCCGTGGCCAGGGCGGGGGTGGACGTCAGCGCCCCGGCGTAGGTCCCGGCGACCAGGCCCGGGGTGAGTCCGACGAGGCCGCC
This sequence comes from Ornithinimicrobium sp., assembly GCA_035581545.1. Lineage (GTDB taxonomy): Bacteria > Actinomycetota > Actinomycetes > Actinomycetales > Dermatophilaceae > Ornithinicoccus. The sequence continues at coordinate 15,262 of DATISK010000203.1, forward strand.
GACCAGCATCGCCAGACCGGTCACGGCGGCCAGGACCAGGCCGGCCCCGCCCATGAGCGGCAGCTGGCGGCGCAGGTCACGGAAGAAGGTGTTCCCGGCCGCCAGGCCGACCGTGTAGACGAACAGGGCCAGCCCCAGGGTCTGGACCAGCCCGAGGCCCTCCCCGAGCCGCGGGTCCAGCGCGCCGACACCCAGCCCCATGAACAGCGCGCCGGCCGGACCGAAGCGCAGCGGACCGAACGGGATCGCCCCGATCAGGGTCCCTGCCGCGACCACGATCATCATGGTCAGCAGCGGCGTCGAGGCCAGCACGTCCACCATGGCGGGAGTCTCTCACCCGCGCCTCGTGCGCTCCCCGGTCCGGCGGCCTACCCTGCTGTCCATGACCCGCTTCGCGGTCGACGCGCCCGTGCTCCTCCGGCTGGCCCGCGAGGAGGCCGTCGTCGGCGCCGACCACCAGCTGGTGGGTCCGGGGAGCCTGCGCTCGGACGTGCTTCCCCTGCTGCTCCGGGCGGTGCGCGCCGGCGACCTGTCCGACGGTGAGGCCCTGGTCCTGCTCGACCGGGTCGCGGGCATCAGGATGCGGCTCCTGGGGGACCGGGTCTCGCGACGGGTGGCCTGGAGGATCGCGGTCGACCTGGACCTGGCCGACACGCGCCTGGCGGAGCACGTCGCGGTGGCCACGCTGCAGGCCGACGTCCTGGTGACCGAGGACCCCGTGCTGGTGCGCGCGGCGCAGGGCCGGGTCCGCACGGCCGGGTGGCCGGAGCTGGCGAGGGCGTCGAGCCTGGGGGCGTCGTGACCGACCCGGTCGCACCGCCGCGGGCTCACCGCCGCCGGCGCACCCGCGCCTCGTCCCAGACCGGTTCGTCGGCCTCGTGGACCGCCCCGTCGGCGCCGAACACCAGGAACCGGTCGAACCCCCGGGCGAACCACCGGTCGTGGGTCACCGCGAGCACCGTGCCCTCGAAGCCCGCGAGCCCGTCCTCGAGCGCCTCGGCCGAGTCCAGGTCCAGGTTGTCCGTGGGCTCGTCGAGCAGCAGGAGGGTCGCGCCGGACAGCTCCAGCACGAGGATCTGGAAGCGGGCCTGCTGCCCGCCGGAGAGGGTGTCGAAGGTCTGCTCGGCCTGCCGCGCCAGCTCGTAGCGGTCCAGCACCCGGGTCGCCTCCTCCTGCGTCCGCCCACGCCGGTGCTCGTCCCCCCGGTGCAGGATCTCCAGCAGCGTCCGGCCCGCGAACCCGTGCCCCTCGTGGGTCTGGGCGAACCATCCCGGCCGCACCCGGGAGCCGAGCCTCGCCGTCCCGGAGTGCCGCACCACCGGTGCGGGGGTGTCGCCCACCGGCCGGTGCTCGACGTCGGGGTCGCTCCCCCCGGCCGCGAGCAGGCGCAGGAAGTGGGACTTGCCCGAGCCGTTGGACCCGAGCACGGCGACCCGTTCGCCGTACCAGACCTCGAGGTCGAAGGGTCGCATGAGCGGGTCGCCGCCGTCGGCGGGGGCGAGCAGCTCCACCGACTCGCAGACGACCGCCCGCTTGGCCGTCCGACCGCCGGAGAGGCGCATCCGGACGTTCTGCTCGCGGGCGACCTTCTCCGGCGGGCCGGCCTCCTCGAAGCGGCGCAGCCGGGTGCGGGCGGCCTGGTAGCGGCCGGCCATGGTGTCGTTGTAGGCGGCCTTCTGCTTGTACATCAGCACCAGCTTGCGCAGCTTGGCGTGCTCCTCCTCCCAGCGCCGGAGCATCTCGTCCAGCCGGGCGTTGCGCTCCGCGCGCGCCCGGTGCCAGGTCGCGAACGAGCCCGGGTGGGTCCACGCCGTCGCGCCGGCCGCCCCGGGCTCCAGGGTCACCACGCGGGTGGCCGCGTTGCTGAGCAGCTCCCGGTCGTGGCTGACGAGGAGCACGGTCTTGGGCGTGGCCCGCAGCTGCTCCTCCAGCCACCGCTTGCCCGGGACGTCGAGGTAGTTGTCCGGCTCGTCGAGCAGCAGCACCTCGTCCGGTCCGCGCAGGAGCGCCTCCAGCACGAGCCGCTTCTGCTCCCCGCCGGAGAGGGAGGCGACCCTGCGCCACTGGGCCTGCTCGAACGGCATCCCCAGGGCCGCGGAGGTGACCTCGTCCCACCGGGTCTCCTGCTCGTAGCCGCCGACGTCACCCCAGTCGGCCAGCGCCTGGGCGTAGGCCATCTGCGCGGGCTCGTCGTCGACCTCCATGATCGCCAGCTCGGCCACGTCCAGGGCACGGGCGGCCGTGGCGATCCGCTGCGGCGCGACGGACACCAGCAGGTCGCGCACGCTCGAACCGTCCCGCACCGACCCGACGAACTGCCGCATCACGCCGAGCCCCCCGGAGCGGCTGATCGTCCCCTCGTGCGGGTCCAGGTCCCCGCTGACGATGCGGAGCAGGGTCGTCTTGCCGGTGCCGTTGGGTCCGACGAGCGCGACCGTGGCCCCCTCGCCGACCCGGAGGCTCACCTCGTCCAGCAGCGGCCGGCCGTCGGGCAGGACGTAGCTGATGCCGGCCAGGTCGACGTGCCCCATGCTCGGCGAGACTGCCACACCGCACCGCGCGCACCAACCGCATTTCCGCTCTGCTCGGGCAGGCGGCGCCAGGCGAACGTCAGGAGGAGTCCTGCGGCCCTGCCCCGTCCGCGCCCCACGCGTCCAGGGCGTCCTGGATCTGCGTCTCGCTCATCGTCAGCGGCGTGCCCACGATCCACTGGTGGCCGAACGGGTCCCGGAAACGACCCTGACGGGAACCGTACGGCTGGTCCTGGACCGGGAAGACCACCTCGCCGCCACCGTCGAGGGCCCGGGCCACGAGGGTGTCGGGATCCGCGCAGACCAGGCTGAGGATCACGCCCCCGCCCTGCCCGGGGGCGCCGGGGTCGTGCTCGTCGGCGTCCTTGACCTGGAGCGTGCAACCCCCTGGCAGGGTGAGCTCGGCGAACACGACGGTCCTGCCCATCGTGTGCCGGGAGACGATCTCGGCGCCGAGGACGTGGCGGTAGTACGCGATGGCCCGGTCGGCGCCCCCGGGCTCGTCCGGCCGCCCGATGACCAGCTTGGGAGTCAGCTGCAGCGTCGTCATGCCTCCCATCCTGGCGCACGGGCGGCTCCTCCGCCCGCGGCGTCCGCGGAGGGCAGCACGCCGTCGTCCAGCGGCGGCACTCGTCCTCAGCGCGGCGGGAATGAACGACGGGCCGCCCTAGTTGAGCCAGATGAACTCAACTTCGGTGAGTCCCGGTTTGACAATGGCACGACCGGTTCCGCAAGGTTGAGTGCAGACGTGTCAAGCCACGTCGCCCCGCCCGTCCGGGCGCGGCGGCACGACATACCAAGGAGAGCAACGCATGGGACGTGCAGTCGGCATCGACCTCGGCACCACCAACTCGGCGGTCGCCGTCCTCACCGGTGGCGAGCCGGAGATCATCGCCAACGCGGAGGGTGGTCGCACGACCCCGTCCGTGGTCAGCTTCGCCAAGAACGGCGAGGTCCTCGTGGGCGAGGTCGCCAAGCGGCAGGCCGTGACCAACGTGGACCGCACCATCCGCTCCGTCAAGCGCCACATGGGCACCGACTGGAGCACCACGGTGGACGACAAGAAGTACACCGCCCAGGAGATCAGCGCCCGGATCCTGATGAAGCTCAAGCGGGACGCCGAGGCCTACCTGGGCGAGCCCGTCACCGACGCGGTCGTCACCGTGCCGGCCTACTTCGACGACGCCGAGCGCCAGGCCACCAAGGACGCGGGCGAGGTCGCCGGGCTCAACGTCCTGCGCATCGTCAACGAGCCGACCGCGGCCGCGCTGGCCTACGGGCTGGACAAGGGCAAGGAGGACGAGCTGATCCTCGTCTTCGACCTCGGCGGCGGCACCTTCGACGTCTCCCTGCTCGAGGTGGGCAAGGACCCGGACGACGGCTTCGCCACCATCCAGGTCCGCGCAACCAACGGCGACAACAAGCTCGGTGGAGACGACTGGGACCAGCGCGTCGTGCAGCACCTGCTCACCCTGGTCAAGAACAACACCGGCGTCGACCTGTCCAAGGACAAGATCGCGATGCAGCGTCTCCAGGACGCCGCCGAGCAGGCCAAGAAGGAGCTCTCGTCCGCGTCGAGCACCAACCTCTCGCTGCAGTACCTGTCCATGAGCGAGAACGGCCCGATCCACCTCGACGAGACGCTCACCCGCGCCCAGTTCGAGCAGCTCACCAAGGATCTCCTCGACCGCTGCAAGCAGCCTTTCCACAACG
>DATISK010000204.1:0-24304 GCA_035581545.1 Ornithinimicrobium sp.
CCACCCGGGTCGGCCCCCACCCTCGACGGGCTCACCGAGCTGCTCCGCTGGCGGCACCCGCTGCGTACCGCCCGGGCCGCGGACCTGGGGCCCGGCCTGGAGGTCGTCGCGCGTGAGGCCGAGTGTGCGGGCGTCACCGGCCGCGGGGCTCTAGCCGGCCCGGGGCGGGCGATCGTCGAGGGCGCCCCCGCCGCGGCCGCCGCCGCCCTGATGGAGCCCCTCGTCCCGCCCGCGGTGGACCACGTCCTCCTGCAGGCCGACCTCACCGCGGTCGCGCCCGGCCGGCTGGACGGGCCCGTGCGCTCGCTGCTGCACGTGGTCGCCGACGTGGAGTCGCGCGGCGGCGCCAGCGTGCTCCGGTTCAGCGAGACGAGCGTGCGGCGCGCCCTCGACCTGGGGTGGTCCGCCGACCGGGTGCTCACCGAGCTCGCCGACGCCTCCCGCACCGGTGTCCCGCAGCCGCTCGACTACCTCGTGCGCGACGTGGCCCGGCGGCACGGTCAGGCCAGGGTCGGGGCCTGCGCGTCCTACCTGCGCTCCGACGACCCCGCCCTGCTCGACCGGATCGAGCGCGACCGGGCGCTGGGGATGCTGCAGTGGCGGCGGATCGCCCCGAGCGTGCTCGTGAGCCCGGTCCCGGCCCCCACGGTGGTGGACCTGCTGCGGGAGGAGCAGTACGGCCCGCTCGTCGAGGGCGGTGACGGCGGCCTGGAGGTCTCCGCGGCCGCGGTCCGGCGCACCTCGCCCCGGACCCCGTCACCGGTGCGCGTCAGCAGCGTGGACGAGCAGGTGGCCCGGCAGGTCGTGGCCCAGCTCCGCCGGGGCGAGGTGGCCCGGCCGCGCCGGGTCGGGGACGACGGGGGCGACGGGCACGGCGGCGGCGGCGGAGCCGAGGGCACCGGCGCGGGCGCCTTCGGACGGACCGCCGACCCGGTCGTCGTGGCGGCGGTCCTGCGCGAGGCGGTCGCCGACGGGGTGGCGGTGCGGATCGGGTATGCCGACGACGCCGGCGGGGTGGGCACCCACCTCGTCCGCCCGCTGGCGGTCGAGGCCGGTCGGCTGCGGGCAGGCGTCGGGGACGGGGACGTGCGGCGCACCTTCCTGCTGCACCGCATCACCGGGGTGGCCTCGGCGTACTGAGCCGCCGAGGCCGCCGCGCCGGCCCGGCCCTGCGCCCGGACCTGCGCCCCGGATCAGACCAGGGAGTCCAGCGCCTTCTGCAGCCGCTCCTTGGCGTCCGCGGCCACCGTGGCGAACGCGTCGCCGGCCAGCTGGCTCATGGCGTCCGGGTCGAACGCCTCGACCCGGGTGGTGCCGTCGCCCAGGTCGCGCACGGCCACGTTGCAGGGCAGCACGGTCCCCACGGCCGGGTCCAGCTGCAGGGCCTGGTGGGCCAGCGGCGGGCGGCACGCACCGAGCACGATGTGGGCGGGCACGTCCACGTCGAGCTTCTCCTTGAGGGTCTTGGCGAAGTCGATCTCGGTGAGCACCCCGAAGCCCTGCTCGGCCAGCGCGGCCCGGGTGGCCTCGACGGTGCTCGCGTAGTCCTGCTCGACGATGACGCCGATGGTGTAGCTCATGCTGCTTCCTCTCGTTGAGATGGTGCGTGGTCCCGGTGGTGCCGACGGCGGTGCGGGGGAGGTGGCCGACGGGCCGGCCCCGCGCGCGAGGGTCAGAAGACCCGCACCCGCTCCTGCGGGGCCAGCCAGAGCCGGTCGCCCTCCGCGGTGCCGAACGCCTCGTGGAAGGCGTCGACGTTGCGCACGGTGTTGGCCCGCAGGTCCGCGGGCGCGTGCGGGTCCACGGACAGCAGCCGGCGAGCCTCCTCCGGCCTGGCCGTGGTGCGCCACACCGAGGCCCAGCCGAGGAAGAACCGCTGGTCGCCGGACCAGCCGTCGATCTGCGGGGCCTGCCCGTCGGTGGCGATCCGGTAGGCCAGGTGGGCCAGCTCGAGCCCGCACAGGTCGCCGATGTTCTCGCCGACGGTGAGTCCGCCGTTGACGGTGGCCCCGTCCTCGGGCAGGTCGCGCGGCGAGAGGGTGCCGAACTGCTCGATCAGCCGCTGAGCCCGGGCGTCGAAGCGCTCGCGGTCCTCCTGGGTCCACCAGTCGGTCAGCGAGCCGTCGCCGGCGTAGCGGCTGCCCTGGTCGTCGAAGCCGTGCCCGATCTCGTGCGCGATGACCGCCCCGATCCCGCCGTAGTTGACCGCGTCGTCGGCGTCGACGTCGAAGAACGGCGGCTGCAGGATCGCGGCCGGGAAGACGATCTCGTTGAGCACCGGGTGGTAGTAGGCGTTGACGGTCTGCGGCGTCATGAGCCACTCGTCGCGGTCGATCGGCTGCCCCACCTTGGCCAGCTGCCGGTCGGTCTCGAACGCGCTGCCGCGCCGGACGTTGCCGACCAGGTCGGCCGGGTCGAGCCGGTAGGCGCCGTAGTCCCGGAAGGTGGGCGGGTGCCCGATCTTGGGCCGGAAGGCGTCCAGCTTCTCCAGCGCCCGGTCGCGCGTCTCGGGGCTCATCCACTCCAGCTCGCCGATCCGCCGCCGGAAGGCCTCCACGACGTTGGCCACGAGCTGCTCCATCCGCGCCCGGGCCGCGGGCGGGAAGTGCTCGGCGACGTAGAGCTCGCCGGCAGCCTCGCCCAGGAGGCCCTCGACGAGCGCCACTCCCCGCTTCCAGCGCTCCTTGTTCTCCGGGGTGCCCGACAGGGCCCGTCCGTGGAAGTCGAAGTGGGCGGCGACCAGCTCGTCGGTGAGGTAGGGCGCGGCGGCGTCGAGCAGCCGCACGGCCAGCCAGGCGCGCCAGGTCGACGTCGGCACCTCCTGCAGGGCCAGCCCGACCGCCGCCAGCACGTCCGGCTGGCGGGCGACGACGCGGTCGAGCGCACCGGCGGGCGCACCCAGACCCTGGGCCCAGGCCTCCCAGTCCCAGCCGGGGGTCCGCCCGGCCAGCTCGGACCGCTCGAGGCGGGTGTAGGAGCGGACGGCGTCGCGGGCGGCGACCCGGTCCCAGTGGGCGGCCGCGATCCTCTCCTCCAGGGCGTAGACCGCCCCCACGGGGTCCTCCCCCAGGTCGAGCCCTGCGCGGTCCAGCGCCGGCGCGGCCAGCTCCAGCAGCCGGGCCAGGTAGGCGCGGTAGGCCTCGCGGACGGCGGCGTGCTCCTCGGCGGTGTAGTAGGCCTCGTCGGGCAGGCCCGTCGCGCCCTGGTGCAGGTAGGCGATGTACTCCTCCGGACTGCCCGCGTCGGCGGTGACCCAGGTGTGCACGAGGCCGTCGGCGCCCTCACGCTCCTGCTCGGCGCTGACCCGCGCCACGTCCGAGGGGGTCCGGACCGCGGCGATCCGCCCCAGGGGCTCCACGAGCGGGTCGGTGCCCAGCGCCGCGACCCGGTCGGTGTCCATGAAGCTGGCGTAGAGGGCGCCGACCTTGCCCTCCGGGCTCTCCGGCTCGGGCAGCCGCTCGGCGGCCTGCTCGATGAGCTCGCGGACGTGCGTCTCGGCGTTCTCCCGCAGGATGTCGAAGGCGCCGTAGCGCGCCCGGTCGGCGGGGATCTCGGCGGTCGCCAGCCAGCTGCCGTTGACGTGCTCGAACAGGTCGTCCTGGGGCCGGACGGCGGTGTCCATGAGGGATCGGTCGATGCCGGACGCGGTGGCGCCGGCGCTGTCGAAATCGCTGTCGGTGAGGAACTGCATACCCCCACCGTATGCGGCGTCACCGACGGTCCGCGCGTCGGTGCGCGCTCCCGCACCTGCGTCGGCCGCTGGGCGTAGATTGCGGCCATGGACCCGATCGAGATCCGGGATCTGACCAAGCGGTTCGGCAGCACCGTCGCGCTGGACGGTCTGACCATGTCGGTCGCTCCGGGCGAGGTGCACGGCTTCCTGGGTCCGAACGGCTCCGGCAAGTCGACCACGCTGCGCGTCCTGCTGGGACTGCTCCGCCCCGACGGGGGGTCGGCCCGGCTGCTCGGCGGCGACCCGTGGGCCGACGCCGCCCAGCTGCACCGACGGCTGGCCTACGTCCCCGGTGACGTGGCGCTGTGGCCGGGGCTCACCGGCGGGGAGGTCATCGACCTGCTCGGCCGCCTGCGGGGCGGGCTGGACCCGCACCGCAGGGACGAGCTGCTGGACCGGTTCGACCTGGACCCGCGGCGCCGGGGCTCGACCTACTCCAAGGGCAACCGGCAGAAGGTCGCCCTCGTGGCCGCGCTGGCCTCGGACGTCGAGCTGCTCCTGCTCGACGAGCCGACCTCGGGGCTGGACCCGCTCATGGAGGCGCAGTTCCGCGAGGTCGTGGGCGAGCAGCGTGGCCGCGGGCGCACCGTGCTGCTCTCCAGCCACATCCTCTCCGAGGTCGAGCACCTGTGCGACCGGGTCTCCATCATCCGCGCCGGTCGGGTGGTCGAGAGCGGCACGCTCGCGCAGCTGCGCCACCTGACCCGCACGCAGGTCGAGGCCGAGCTCGCCGTGCCGGTCCCGGCGGGGGTGACCTCCGCCGCCGGCGTGCACGACGCGGTGGTCGACGGGCACCTGCTGACCTGCCAGGTCGACGACGTGGCCCTGGGCGACCTGCTGGCACGGCTGGTGCCCCTGGGCGTGCGCAGCCTGCGCTCCTCCCCGCCCACGCTGGAGCAGCTCTTCCTGCGGCACTACGACGGCTCCGGTCGATGACCGGGACCCGGGCCCTCGTCGCGCTGGCGCTGCGTCGCAGCCGCTGGTACTACCTGGCCTGGGTGCTCGGGCTGGCCGTGCTCGCGCCGGCCACCGCCGCGGCCTACGAGACGGTCGTCGGAGGCCTCGCGGGGGCGGGCGCCCTCGACGTGATGGCGGCCAACCCCACGATGCGGGCCATGCTCGGACCTCCGCACGACCTGACCACCCCCGGCGGGTTCACCGTCTGGCGCGTCGGCACCTTCGTGGCCACCCTGGCCGGGCTGATGGCCGTCCTGGGCGTGGTGCGGGTCACCCGCGCCGACGAGGAGGAGGGCCGCACCGAGCTCCTGCGCTCCGGCGTCGTGGGACGGCACGCGCCGTTGACCGCCGCCGTCGTCGTGGGCCTGCTCGCCGTGGGGGCTCTCGGCGTGCTGCTGACCGTCGGCATGGTCGCGGTCGGGGAGCCGGTGACCGGGTCGCTGGCCTTCGGCGCCGGCACGGCGCTCACCGGCGCCGTCTTCGTGGGGCTGGCCGCGGTCACCGCCCAGCTCACCGCGAGCTCGCGCGCCGCCCGCGGCCTGGGCCTGGCCGTGCTGGGCGCGGCCTACCTCCTGCGGGCCGTGGCCGACGCCGCCGCCGACGGCTCGACGGTGCAGCGCCTGCGGTGGGCCTCTCCCGTGGAGTGGATGGCCCTGGCCCGCCCCTACGCCGACGAGCGCTGGGAGGTCCTGCTGCTGCCCCTGCTCCTCACCGGCGCGCTCGTGGCGGGGGCGTTCGCCCTGGAGGAGCGCCGCGACCACGGGTCGGGGGTGTATGCGGTGCGCCCCGGTCGGGCGGGCGCCGCGCCGGGCCTGCGCTCCCCGCTGGCGCTGGCCTGGCGGCTGCACCGCCCGGGCGTGGCCGGCTGGGTGGTCGGTCTGTCGATCTTCGCCGTGGGCATGGGCTCGCTGACCGGCAGCTTCGAGCGGATGATCGCCGACCTGCCGCAGTTCGAGGTCGTTCTCCGGCGGATGGGTGGCGGTGCGGACCAGCTCGTCGACGCGTTCTACGTGGCGATGCTCGGCCTGGTCTCCGTGCTCATCGCCGTCCTCGCGGTGCTGGTCTGGCAGCGCACGGCCGTGGAGGAGCGTCGCGGCCACGCCGAGCTCGTCCTGTCCACCGCGGTCCCCCGGAGCCGCTTCGCCCTGTCGCACCTGGTGCTCGCGGTCCTGGTCGGCGTCGGCACGGCCGCCCTCTTCGGTGCCCTGCTCGGGACGCCCTACGCGGTCGAGACCGGGGACGCCGGCGTGGTGGCCCGCACGACCGGGGCCTCGCTGGTCCTGGTGCCCGGTGTCCTGCTCGTCCTGGGGGTGGCCGTCCTGCTCCACGGGTGGGCCCCCCGGCTGGGATGGCTGGTCTGGGTGCTCGTCGGCTGGTCGCTCTTCATGGTCTGGGTGGGGACCACCCTGGGGCTGCCCGGGTGGCTCACCGCGCTGACCCCCTGGGAGCCGCTGCCGTCGTTGCCGGTCGAGGAGATGTCGTGGCTGCGCGTGTCCGCCACGACGCTGGTGTCGGTGGCGCTGATGGGCGCCGGCCTGGTGGGTTACCGCCGCCGGGACGTGGGGGTCGGCTGACCGGCGGGCCACCACCGCTGCACGACCAGGGCTCCCCCGGCGGCGACCAGGTCGGCCAGTGTGAGGAGCACCCGGGAGAGCAGGACCACGACGAGGACACCACCGGCGTCCAGCACCGGTGCCACCGCCAGCGCCAGGACCGCCTCGCGGGCGCCGACGCCGGCGGGCAGGAAGACGAGGGCCGTGCCGATGATCCACGCCAGGGCGTAGCCCCCCACGGAGAGCCGCAGCAGCGGCAGGCCGGGGTCGGCGCCGACCGCCACCGCCAGCACGAGGACCTGCAGACCGATCGCGACCCACGACGCCAGCGACCACGCCGAGCCCACCACGACCGCGCCCGTGTCCAACCGCTCCACGGCCGGGGGCTGCCTGGTGACCCGCAGGAGCAGGCCGAGCACCCGGTGCAGGACGGGCGGGAGCACCAGGAGCACGGCCACCGGGGCCAGGAACGCCAGCCAGCCGTAGCCCGCCAGCGGGGTCCCCGGAGCGCCGGGCAGGGTGAGGAGCACGAGCAGCCCGCCCACGACCGCCGACAGGAGCACCGCCACCAGGAGGGTCCCGACGGTGCGCCGACGACCGACCCCACGGTCGCGGCCCAGCTCGGCGGAGGCCACCAGGTTCCACACGCCGCCGGGCAGGTACTTGCCGACCTGCCCCACGAGGTACACGACCGAGGCGTCGCGCACCCCGAGCCGGACGCCGAGCCCGGCCGCGACGGCGCGCCAGGACAGCGCCGCGAAGAGGACGTTGAGGAGGGAGAGGCCGGCGGCGAGGGCCACGAACGACCACGAGACCTGGCGCAGCGCCTGCCCGACCGCCTCGCGCTCGAGGGTGACCGCGAGGACGGCCGCCGCGACCGCCGCGAGCACGAAGCCCCGGCGCACCCACGGCGCCCGGAGGGCGCCCAGCAACCGGGCCATCGGCCGCGGTGCACCGGCATCGGTCGCACCGTGGGCCTGCTCGCCGGGACCGGTCATGGTCCGCGAGCGTATCCCTCCGCCCCGGTCGCCGGGCGGGGGACGTCTGGGAACGGCCTGGGGCGCCGCTGTGACCGACGCCCAGCCAGGGTGGGTAGCGTGGTTCCGATGCGACGCAACCTGCTGACCCCGACCGGCACGACCCGCAGGAGGACCCCCGGCTCGCTCGGCGGCCTCGCCCTCGTGGTCGCGCTCGCCCTCACCGCCTGCTCGGGCACGCAGGACCAGGAGGGACCGGACGACGCGGCCGTCACCTCGGGCGCCGACGCGGCCACGACCACGGCGGAGGACGGGACCGCCGCGGACGGGGCCGACGCGACCGTGGACCCGGACTCCCTGCCGGATCCCGTGGCCGAGGTGAACGGCGAGGAGATCACCCGGGAGGACTTCCTCCAGGTCTACGAGCAGCAGCTGGAGGCGAGCCAGCAGCAGGCCCAGGCGGGCGGGGCGCCGGTCGACGAGGCGGTGCTGCGCGACGGTGTCCTGGCGTCGCTCGTCAGCAGCGCGCTGCTCACCCAGGAGGGCGAGCGTCTGGGCCTGGACGCCGACGAGGAGGAGATCGACGCCGAGCTCGAGTCGCTCGCCGGGCAGAACGGCCTCGGTTCGGGCGACGAGCTCGTCGCCGCGCTCGGCGAGCAGGGCCTGGACGAGGACCAGGTCCGCGAGGAGGTGAGCCGGCTGCTGCTCGTCGAGGAGATCATCGACGAGCAGGGCCAGGTGGAGCCGCCGACCGACGAGGAGCTGCGGGCCTACTACGACGAGCTGACCGGTGGCGCTGACTCCGCCACCGCCACCGGCGACCCGGAGAGCGGCGTCCCGGCCTTCGACGACGTCAAGGGCCAGCTCGCCGAGCAGCTCACCCAGGAGCGGGAGAACGAGGCGCTCACCACCATCCTGGAGGACCTGGAGCAGGACGCGGAGATCACCCGCCACCTCTGAGCCCGGGATCGGCGGTTCGTCCGGTCACCGTCGCCGGACGACGCCGCGGACGACGCCGCGGACCGACGCGACGTCAGGGGCCGGCGAGGGCGCGCACGACCCGCGACGGGGCCGGGCGACCCAGCTGCTCGGCCATCCAGGTGCTGGTCGCCACGAGGGCGTCCAGGTCGACACCGGTCTCCACGCCCAGGCCGTCGAGGGCCCAGACGAGGTCCTCGGTGGCCAGGTTGCCGGTGGCCGACCGGGCGTAGGGGCACCCGCCCAGTCCGCCGGTGGCCGCGTCGACCACGCGCACCCCGTGCTGCAGCGCGGTGAGGGTGTTGGACAGCGCCTGACCGTAGGTGTCGTGGAAGTGCACGGCGACCTGGTCGGCCCCGATGCCGGCGTCGTCCAGCGCGGCGAGCAGCCGGACGACGTGCCCGGGGGTGCCCACCCCGACGGTGTCGCCGATCGAGAGCTGGTCGCAGCCCAGGTCCATCAGGTGGGAGCACACGTCGACCACCTGCCCCACGGGGACGGGCCCCTCCCACGGGTCGCCGAAGCACATGGAGACGTAGGCCCGCACCCACGCCCCGCCGTCCAGCGCCCTGCGCACGACGGGGGCGAACATCTCCAGGGACTCCCCGACCGAGCGGTTGAGGTTCTTGCGGGCGAAGGTCTCCGTCGCGCTGGCGAACACCGCGACCGCGCTCACCCCCTTCTCCAGCGCCCGGTCCAGACCGCGCTCGTTGGGCACCAGGACCGGGCGGTGCGGCCCGGTGCCGAGCGGTCCGAGCAGGTCGAGCAGCTCCTCGGCGTCGCCCAGCTGGGGCACCCACCGCTGCGGGACGAAGCTGGTCAGCTCGACGGTGTCCAGCCCCGCGTCCAGCAGCCGCCGCACGAACTGCGCCTTGACCTCGACGGGGACCGCGGTCGACTCGTTCTGCAGGCCGTCCCGCGGACCGACCTCGTAGACGGTCACCCGGTCGGGCAGCCCGGGCATGGGCACGGTCATCGGCAGCTGGCGGGGGGACTGCGTCGTCATGGGGTCATCATCCCCCAGCGCCCACCCCCGCCCCGCGGCCCCCACCCCCGCCGGGCCGGTCCGCGCCTCCCGCGGCGGTGCCGGTCCGCGCCCCTCCTCCCTGCCCCGCCGGACGTCCTGGAATGCCGGAGGCACCGCATACCGTTGTCACCACGATGAACGGCCCCCTGATCGTCCAGTCCGACAAGACCCTCCTGCTCGAGGTCGACCACCCCGAGGCGGAGGCGGCCCGTCGTGACATCGCGCCGTTCGCCGAGCTGGAGCGGGCGCCCGAGCACGTGCACACCTACCGGGTCACCCCGCTGGGCCTGTGGAACGCCCGCGCCGCCGGGCACGACGCCGAGCAGGTGGTGCACGCCCTGCTGACGCACAGCCGCTACCCGGTCCCGCAGGCGCTCCTCGTCGACGTCGCGGACACGATGGCCCGGTACGGCCGGCTGACGCTGGCCAAGGAGCCCGTCGACGGGGAGAACGACCCGCAGACCGGTCTGCCCGTCACGCGCCTGGTGCTGCGCACCACCGACCGCGCGGTGCTCACCGAGGTGCTCCGGCACAAGCGGATCAAGCCCCTCGTCGGCGAGCGCGTCGACGAGGACACCGTCGTCGTGCACGCCTCCGAGCGGGGCCACCTCAAGCAGGAGCTGCTCAAGGTCGGCTGGCCCGCGGAGGACCTCGCCGGCTACGTCGACGGGGAGGCCCACCCCATGGAGCTGGCGACCGGGGGCAAGGACGACGGTCACGGGGGCCGCAGCTCCGCGTGGTCCCTGCGCCCCTACCAGCAGCAGGCCGTGGACGGCTTCTGGGACGGCGGCTCCGGCGTCGTCGTGCTGCCCTGTGGCGCCGGCAAGACGCTGGTCGGGGCAGGGGCGATGGCCCGTTCCCAGACGACCACGCTCATCCTGGTGACCAACACCGTCTCGGCCCGCCAGTGGCGCGAGGAGCTGCTGCGGCGCACCAGCCTCACCGAGGACGAGATCGGGGAGTACTCCGGCGCCCGCAAGGAGATCCGCCCCGTCACGATCGCCACCTACCAGGTGCTGACGACCAAGCGCAAGGGCGTCTACGCCCACCTCGACCTGCTCGACGCCCGCGACTGGGGGCTGGTGCTCTACGACGAGGTGCACCTGCTGCCGGCCCCGATCTTCCGGATGACGGCCGACCTGCAGGCCCGCCGCAGGCTCGGGCTGACCGCGACCCTGGTGCGCGAGGACGGCCGCGAGTCCGACGTCTTCTCCCTCATCGGCCCCAAGCGCTACGACGCGCCGTGGAAGGACATCGAGGCGCAGGGCTGGATCGCCCCGGCGGACTGCGTCGAGGTGCGCGTCTCCCTGCCCGAGTCCATGCGGATGGCGTATGCCGTGGCGGAGCCGGACGAGCGCTACCGCTTCGCCGCCTGCGCGCCGGCCAAGGACGCCGTGGTCCAGACCCTCGTCGAGCGGCACCGGGGCGAGCCGACCCTGGTCATCGGCCAGTACCTCGACCAGCTCGAGCAGCTGGCCGAACGGCTGGCGGCCCCGCTCATCACCGGGGCGACCACGGTGACCCGGCGCCAGGAGCTGTTCCGCCAGTTCCGCGACGGCGAGATCGACCTGCTCGTCGTGAGCAAGGTGGCCAACTTCTCCATCGACCTGCCCGAGGCCTCGGTCGCCATCCAGGTCTCCGGCACCTTCGGCTCCCGCCAGGAGGAGGCCCAGCGCCTCGGCCGGGTGCTGCGCCCCAAGGGCGACGGCCGCACCGCCCACTTCTACACCACGGTCGCGCGGGACACGGTGGACGCGGAGTTCGCGGCCCACCGCCAGCGCTTCCTCGCCGAGCAGGGCTACGCCTACCGGATCGTCGACGCCGATGACCTGGAGACCCTGGACCGGGCCTGAGGCCCGCCCGCGTCGCCCCCCGGGGTGACGCGCGACGGCATACCGGGTGGAATGGGGGCATGGCCACCCACGACACCGTCCTGCTCGACGTCGACGGCACCCTCGCCGACACCACCTACCACCACGCGCTGGCCTGGGCGCGGGCCTTCGCCGCCTCCGACCTCACGCCTCCGCTGTGGCAGATCCACCGGGCGATCGGCATGGGCGGCGACAAGCTCGTCGCCGCCGTCGCCGGAAAGGACGTGGAGGAGCGGCACGGCGACGCGCTGCGCGAGCGGTGGGAGGAGGAGTACGCCCGCCTCCTGCCCGAGATCGTGCTCCTGCCCGGCGCCCGCGACCTGGTGCTGCTCCTCGTCGACCGGGGCGTGCGGGTCGCGCTGGCCTCCTCCGGCAAGGCCCGGTTCACCGACCACGTCGTCGGTCTCCTCGACCTGCCCGACGACGCCCTCGCCGCCACGACCAGCTCCGACGACGCCGAGCAGTCCAAGCCCGAGCCGGACATCCTCTCCAGCGCGCTGCAGGCCGCCGGCGGGAGCTCCGCGCTCGTGGTCGGCGACACCACCTACGACGTCACCGCGGCCGCCCGGATGGGGGCGCCCTGCGTGGCCCTGCTCTCCGGGGGCTTCGGACGGGTCGAGCTCGAGGACTCCGGGGCCGTGCACGTCGCCGGGACCCCGGCCGAGCTGCTCGACGCGGACTGGGACGGGCTGCTCTCGAGCGGACCGGCGCCCGAGGCGCAGGAGGACCGCACCCCGCTGGACCGCAGCGCCGGGTGACCCCGGCCGCGGACCGGTCGCCGACCGCCGGGGGCGGGCTTGCACCGGGTCGGCAGGCTGCCGCGACGCACTGCTCCCAGACACCTCCCAGACGACTCCCAGGCAGGGGGAGGACGATGGGCCCATGAGCGCGCCGACCCAGGAGCCCGAGGCCACCCTGCTGGTGGTCGAGGACGAGACGAACATCCGTGAGCTGCTGACGACCAGCCTGCGCTTCGCCGGCTTCACGGTGCACGCCGCACCCGACGGGCGGACGGCCCTGCAGCTGGCCGGCGAGCACGAGATCGACCTCGCCGTGCTCGACATCATGCTGCCCGACATGGACGGCTTCAGCGTGACCCGGACGCTGCGCGAGCGGGGCGCCGACCTGCCGATCGTCTTCCTCACGGCGCGCGACTCCCTGGACGACAAGATCAAGGGGCTGACGGTGGGCGGCGACGACTACGTCACCAAGCCGTTCAGCCTCGAGGAGGTCGTGGCACGCATCCGCGCCGTCCTGCGCCGCACCCGCCTCGACGACCCCGACGACGACCACGCGCTGCGCGTGGCCGACCTGGAGCTGGACGAGGACAGCCACGAGGTGCGGCGGGCCGGGAAGGTCATCGAGGTCTCCCCCACCGAGTTCAAGCTGCTGCGCTACCTCATGCTGAACCCGGGCCGCGTGCTGTCCAAGAGCCAGATCCTGGACCACGTGTGGGACTACGACTTCCGCGGCGAGATGAACATCGTGGAGTCCTACATCTCCTACCTGCGCCGCAAGATCGACGTCGTCGGCGAGCCGCTGATCCACACCAAGCGCGGCGTCGGCTACGTGCTGCGCGCGCCGCGGCCGACCTGAGGTCCGCGCGGGTGCTCGGCCGGCTGAGGGCCTGGACCTACCAGCGGCTGCACGGCCTGTCGCTGACCCACCGGCTCGTCGCCGTGGTCGTCCTGCTGGTGCTGGCGGCCTACGTGCTCACCACGTCGGTGTCGCTGATGATGCTGCGCGGCTACCTCGTCGACCGGGCCGACGCCGACCTGGGCGCCTACATCGAGCCGCTGGCCCAGCGCACCTACAGCCAGATCGTGGAGGAGGCCACCGGGGAGCAGGTCGACCTGGAGCAGCAGACCTTCGTGCCGCCCAACCCCTACGTCGTGGTGTTCACCCCGGCCGACCCCTCGGGCCCGCCCCGGACCCGGGTGTTCCAGCCCCGGCGGCTCGAGGTGAGCATGCCGTCGCTGGAGCGCGTCGACGTCGACGACCCCCGGCTCGGCGAGCACTTCACCGTCAGCGGGGAGGACGGGGTGGGGTCCTGGCGGGTGCTCGCCGCCCAGCTCACCGACGGCCAGGGACGCACCGGCGGGACGATCGCGGTCGCGCTGCCGCTGACGAGCGTGGAGAGCACCGTGCGCCAGCTGGCGTGGCTCACCGCGGTCATCGGGCTGACCACGCTGGTGCTCGTCGGCGTGCTGGGCTGGTTCGCCGTGCGCCGCGCCTTCCGCCCGCTCACCCGGATCGAGGACACCGCCGCCGCCATCGCGGCCGGCGACCTGACCCGCCGCATCCCTCCGCGGGGCACCAACGACGAGGTCGGCTCGCTGGCCGACTCGCTCAACCGGATGCTGGCCCGGATCGAGCACTCGTTCGCGGTGCGGGAGGCCTCCGAACGGCGGATGCGCGACTTCGTGGCCGACGCCTCGCACGAGCTGCGCACGCCGCTGGCGACCGTCAAGGGGTATGCCGAGCTGTTCCGGTTCGGTGCCGTGCCCCCCGGCGAGGTGCCCGGAGCGATGCGCCGGATCGAGGACGAGGCCACCCGCATGTCCCGGCTCGTGGAGGACCTGCTCACCCTCACCCGGCTGGACTCCGAGCCCCCGATGTCGCCGACGCGGGTGGACCTGACGGTGCTGGCCTCGGACACGGTGCAGGACGCGCGGGTGCGCACGCCGGACCGGGAGGTGCGCCTGGTCGCGCTGGAGGACGCCGAACGGTCGGCCGCCTGCGTCGTCGTCGGGGAGGACGGGGCGCTGCGCCAGGTGCTGACCAACCTGGTCGCCAACGCGCTGACGCACACGCCGGCCGGCACCCCGGTCGAGGTCGCGGTGGGTCGCGCCGACGGCACCGTGGCCGTCGAGGTGCGCGACCACGGGACCGGGCTGGACGAGGACGCCGCCCAGCGGGCCTTCGAGCGGTTCTACCGGGCCGACCGCTCCCGGAGCCGGGCCTCCGGCGGCACCGGCCTGGGGCTGGCGATCGTGGCGGCCATCGTGGCCCGCCACGGGGGCTCGGTGCGGCACCGGCCGACCCCCGGCGGAGGAGCCACGTTCCGGGTCGAGCTGCCCGCCGCCGCACCCGACGGGACGGACGCGCAGGAACCCGTCGACGAGGTGTCGACGGGTTCCTGAGGGGCGCGCCTCAGACGACGGCCTCGAGGAACTTCTGGGTCCGCTCGTGGCGCGGGTTGGAGAACAGCTGCTCGGGCGGCGCCTCCTCCAGGACCCGGCCGCCGTCGAACATCATCACCCGGTCGGACACGTCCCGGGCGAACTGCATCTCGTGCGTGACGATGAGCATGGTGATGTCGGTGCTGGCGGCGACGTCCTTGAGCACGTTGAGCACGTCCCCCACCAGCTCGGGGTCCAGGGCGGAGGTCACCTCGTCCAGGAGCAGGATCTCGGGGTCCATGGCCAGCGCCCGGGCGATCGCCACCCGCTGCTGCTGGCCTCCGGAGAGCTCGGTGGGGTGGGCGTCGGCGCGGTGCCGCAGCCCCACCCGGTCGAGCAGGGAGAGGGCGTTCTCGCGGGCCTGGTCCTGGGTCTGCCCCAGCACGTGCACCGGCGCCTCGGCGATGTTCTGCAGCACCGTCATGTTGGGGAAGAGGTTGAACTGCTGGAAGACCATGCCGATGCGCTTGCGCACCTCGGCGACCTGCCTGGCCCGCAGCTCCACCCTCCGGCCGTCGCGCCGGTCGTGCGTCAGCGGGTCCCCGTCCACCCAGATGTAGCCGCCGGTGAGCTTCTCCAGGGTCATCAGCAGGCGCAGGATGGTCGTCTTGCCCGACCCCGAGGGCCCGATGAGCGTCACCCGCTCACCGCGGTCGACGGTGAAGTTGAGGTCCTCCAGCACCGTCGTGCGGCCGAACTTCTTGTGGACGTCCTCGAACCGGACGCGGGGCTCCTCGCCGGTCGGCGTCGGCGGGCCGGCACCGGCCGCCGCGGCGGGGTCGTCGGTGGTGGGTCGGTGGTCCGGGTCAGTAGGCAAGTTTCTTCTCCAGCTTCTGCATCAGGACCGCGGTGGGATAGCTGGCCAGCAGGAAGAGCAGGCCGGCGACGGTCATCGCCTCGACGTAGGAGAAGTGGCGGCCGCCGAACTCGCGCGCGGCGGTGACCATCTCCGGGACCGAGATGAAGATCAGGAAGGGGGTGTCCTTGAACATCGCGATGGCCCAGTTGCCCAGCGACGGCAGGGTGTTGCGGATGGCCTGCGGCAGGATCACCGCGCGCCACGTCCGCCGCTGCGGCAGGGACAGCGCCTTGGCCGCCTCCCACTGGCCCTTGCCGATCGACTCGATGCCGGCCCGGTAGGACTCGGCCATGTAGGTCGAGTAGTGGACCCCGATGACGAGGATCCCCACGGTCATCGGGCTGAGCTGGGTGAAGGCGTAGTAGATCACCAGCAGGTGCACCGGCAGCGGCGTCATCCGGATGAAGTCCAGCACGAACGCCACCGGGCGCCCGACCACCGCGGGCAGCTCCCGCAGCGCGACGGCCCAGACCAGGCCGAGCACCGCGGCCAGGACGGACCCGACCACCGTGACCACCAGCGTGACCCGCACGAACGCCTCGACGAGGACGGGCAGGGCGTCGAGGAAGAGCTCGGTCTCGAACATCCTCAGATCACCTCGTTCCCGTCGGAGCGCCCGGGGCGGTGGCCCCTGCCAGGGCGCGGTCGGCGTCCTTGCGGGCCTTGCGCACCTCGAAGTCGCCGAGGCCGAGGCGCCGCTGGGCCCTGGCCTCCATCCGGCGCAGGACCGCGGAGACCAGCCAGGCGATGGCGAAGTAGATCAGGAGCGCGGCGACGAAGGCCGGCCACGTCCCGACCTCGCGCCGGGCCTGGTCGGCCTCGAAGGTGAGGTCGTTGAGCAGCACCAGCCCGACCACCGCCGTGCCCTTGACCAGCATCACCGCGAGGTTGTTGAAGCCGGGCAGCATGAGGGCCCACGCCTGCGGCCAGATGACCCGGCGCATGGTGGTGCCCCACGGCATGGACAGCGCGACCGCCGTCTCCCACTGCCCCTTGGGCACGGCGACCAGGGACCCGCGCACGACCTCGGCGCCGTAGGCCCCGTAGTTGAGCCCGAGCGCCAGGATCGCGGTCCAGGTGGAGCCGATGTCCAGCCCGGTGAGGGTGGGGATGACGTAGAAGAGGAAGAAGAGCTGGACGACGAGGGAGGTGCCGCGGAAGAACTCGACGACCACGCGCGCGACGATCCGCAGCCACCGCGGGCCCTGGTGCAGGGCCAGGCCCAGCACCAGGGCCACGGCGACCATGAGCACGGTCCCGCCGACGAAGGCGACGAGGGTGTCCCGCAGGCCCTCCCCGAGCAGCCGTGGCAGGACCGTGCCGAGGTCGGTGACGAACTCGGTCACGGGCGAGGTCTCACTCGCCGGCCTGGTCCGCAGCCTCGTTGGCGGCCTCCAGGTCACCGTCGCAGAGCATCTGGGCGGTCAGGCCCTCCGGCGGGCGCTCGGCGTCGGTGAAGCCGAACTCGCCGACGACCTCCTCGAAGCGGTCGGCGTCCCCGACGATGGTGGCCAGCTCCTCGTTGTAGGCCTCGAGCAGCTCGCTGTCCTCGGGACGGAACACGGTCGAGCCCGCGCTGATCTGCTGCATGCCGTCGATCTCGGCGACGAAGCCGCCGGTCGTCTCCACGCCGGCGTCGGGGTTCTCCTCCGCCATCGTCGCGAGCGTGATGTTGGTCAGCGCGAAGGCGTCGGCCCGGCCGTTGGACACCGCGTCCATGCCGTCCTGGGCCGAGTTGACCGTCATGGTGTTGTCCAGGCCGATGTCGCTGGCGTAGCCCTGCTCGATCGCCCCCGACTGCACGGCGAGCGTCAGGTCCGAGCCGTCGATGCTGGCGAAGTCGCTCAGCCCCTCCGGGTTGCCCTCGGGCACCATGAGGGTGCTGGTGTACATGATGGTCGGCTCGGCGAAGGCGGCCCGCTCGCAGCGGTCCGGCAGGATCGACATCCCGGCGGACACGGCGTCGTACTCACCGGCGTTGAGCCCCGGGATGAGCGCGTCCCACTCGACGAGCTGGCCGTCGACCTCGTCGATGCCCATGGCCGCGAAGATCTCCCGGTCGAGCGCGATGGTGGCACCGGTGAGCTCGCCGTCCTCCTCGTAGCTGTAGGGGATCTCCCCGGCGAAGGCGACCCTGATGGTGCCCTCCTCCTGGAGCCGCTCGAGCGTGGAGGCCTCGCCGTCGCCGCCGGCGTTCCCGCCGTCGCCGCCGTCGCCGCAGGCCGCCAGGCCCAGGCCGGCGGCCGCCACGGCTGCGATGAGGGAGACGCGACGCCGGGCGGTCGTGCCGCCGGTCGCGATGGTGTGCTGGGTCATGGTCGACCACGGTCCTTTCGGTTGGACGAGGCACATGCCTCCCGCTGCGCGCAGGATCGCGCGGGAACACCGCGCGGGAACACGTCGCCCCGATTGGACTGAGCTGGATACCTTCCCGACCGTGCCAGAAGCCGCGTGACGCCTCAACCTCCTGGCGGCGAACCGGGGTCAGGGACGGGCATCGTTACCCGATAGCAACCTGCACGCGACCCTTCCGTGACCCCGACGTCCAGGAAACGTCCAGCGGACCTCCAGGGCAGGTCCACCGGGAGGTGGTCCCATGGGGACATGACGACGCCACCGGCCCATGACGGCAACGACCAGGACCTCACCCGGGCGCAGCACCCGTCCGCGCCCGTCCACGCCGCCGCCCCCGCACCGGGTCCGGGGGTGCGCACGTCCCCCGGTCGGGACCGGGGCGGACGACGGTGGGGAGACATCGTGGCGGCGTCCGTGCTGTCGGCGGTGCTGGCCTCCGGCGGGACGTATGCCGTGGTGCAGGCCACCGGGTCCGGCACCGGGGACGACCTCCCCGCGACCACGAGCACGGAGGCGTCCCCGGCCGGCGGGACCGGCACCGACGGCACCGACGACGACGGCGCCGCGGACGGGTCGCCGGTGTCCTTCGCCGAGGACCAGGACTGGGCGGGGGTGGCGGCCGCGGTCACCCCGGGGGTCGTCTCCATCGACGTGGTCGGCCAGGAGGGCCAGGGGTCCGGGTCGGGCGTGGTCTGGGACACCGAGGGGCACGTGGTGACCAACGCCCACGTGGTCGGCAGCGCGGACCAGGTCCAGGTCGTCCTCTCCGACGGTCGGCGCTACCCCGCCTCGGTGGTCGGGCAGGACCCCTCCAGCGACCTGGCGGTCCTGGCGCTCGAGAACGCCCCGGCGGGCCTGGAGCCGGTCCGGGTGGGCGACGACGGGGTCCTGGCCGTGGGCGACCCGGTGATGGCCATCGGCAACCCGCTCGGCCTGTCCGGCACCGTGACGACCGGCATCGTCAGCGCCCTCGACCGTCCGGTCACCACGCGGGCGACGGGCACCACGCCCGGCGGGGCCCCGGTCGAGACCCAGGTGGTGACCAACGCGATCCAGACCTCCGCGGCGATCAACCCCGGCAACTCCGGGGGCGCCCTCGTCAACGCCGCCGGGGAGCTCGTCGGCATCAACTCCTCGATCGCGGCCCTGCCCGCCGCCGGGCAGTCCCAGGCCGGCTCGATCGGCATCGGCTTCGCCATCCCCGCGACCAAGGTGCGGGTGATCGCCGACCAGCTCATCGCCGGGGGGACGGCCGAGCACGCCTTCCTCGGCGTCGGCCTGCGCGACGGGGCCGCCGAGGTGGACGGCGCCGCCCTCACGGGCGCCCAGGTGAGCCAGGTGGAGCCGGGGTCCCCCGCGGCGGGGGCCGGGATGCAGGACCGGGACCTCGTGGTGGCCATCGACGGGGAGCAGGTGCCCTCGGCCATCGCCCTCGTCGGCCAGGTGCGCGAGCGCGCCTCCGGGGAGCAGGTCGAGCTCGACGTCGTCCGCGACGGGGAGCGCCTGCAGGTGACGGTCACCCTGGCGACCCGGCCCGACCAGGGCTGACGCCGCCGGACCGGGCAGCGTCCCTCCCGGCGTCGCACTTCGTGGAGGAGCGGCGTTGATACGCTCACGTCGCCGCCGTGCGCAACCGCGGCGCCCCTGCGACAAGGAGTGCTCAACGTGAAGATCGCCGTCCTGGGCGGTGACGGGTTCTGCGGCTGGCCCGCGTCCCTGCACCTGGCCGACCTCGGCCACGACGTCGTGATCGTCGACAACCTCTCCCGCCGTCGGATCGACGAGGAGCTCGGCGCCTCCTCGCTCACCCCGATCGTCGCGCCCGAGGAGCGGCTGGCCGCCTGGCAGGAGGTGGGCGGTCGGCAGATCCGGTTCGCCCTCGTCGACGTCGCGCAGGACTACGACGCCCTGCTGGAGCTGCTCCTGACCGAACGTCCGGACGCCATCGTGCACTTCGCCGAGCAGCGCGCGGCTCCCTACTCGATGAAGTCCCCGGCGCACAAGCGCTACACGGTCGACAACAACACCAACGCCACCCACAACGTGCTGTGCGCCCTCGTCGAGTCCGGGCTGGACGCCCACCTGGTGCACCTGGGCACCATGGGTGTCTACGGCTACGGCACGGCGGGCATGAAGATCCCCGAGGGTTACCTGGACGTGGAGGTCACCACCGAGGGCGGCGAGCGGGTCGGCCAGCAGATCCTCTACCCCACCAACCCGGGGTCGATCTACCACATGACCAAGTGCCTGGACCAGCAGCTGTTCGCCTACTACGCCAAGAACGACCGGCTGCGGATCACCGACCTGCACCAGGGCATCATCTGGGGCACGCACACCGACCAGACGCTGCGCGACGAGCGGCTGGTCAACCGCTTCGACTACGACGGCGACTACGGCACCGTCCTGAACCGCTTCCTCATGCAGGCCGCGGTCGGCTACCCCCTCACCGTCCACGGCACCGGCGGTCAGACCCGGGCGTTCATCCACATCCGCGACATGGTCCGGTGCGTGGAGATCGCGCTGGACAACCCCCCGTCGCGCGGTGACCGGGTCAAGATCTTCAACCAGATGACCGAGACCCACCGGGTCCGCGACCTGGCCGAGATGGTCGCCAGGATCAGCGGCGCCACCGTCGAGCTCGTCCCCAACCCCCGCCACGAGGCGCCGGAGAACGAGCTGCACGTCACCAACGACACCTTCCTCGACCTGGGCCTGCAGCCGACCCTGCTCGAGGAGGGCCTGCTGCTGGAGGTCGAGGACGTCGCCCGGCGCTACGCCGAGCGGGCCGACCTGGACAAGATCCCGTGCACCTCGGTGTGGACCGACCAGCAGCAGCCCGGGGTCCCGACGTCGCGCGGCGCCACGACCCCGCAGTCCGCCTGAGCGGCGGCATACCCCCGTGCGCGTCGCGCTGTTCACCGAGGTCTTCCTGCCCAAGGTCGACGGGGTCGTCACCCGCATCACGCGCACGCTGGACCAGCTGACCGAGCTGGGGCACACCGCGCTGGTCTTCGCGCCGGGCGACCCGCCGGAGAGCTACGGGCCGCACCGCGTCGTCAAGGTGCGGTCGGTCTCCTTCCGGCCGTGGTACCCCGAGATCAAGGTCGGGCTGCCGACCGCCCGGATCGCCCGGGAGATGATGGCCTTCCAGCCCGACGTCGTGCACGCGGTCAACCCGGTGTGGCTGGCGGCCTACGGGGTCGTGTCGGCCCGCCGCCGCAACCTGCCGCTGCTGGCCAGCTTCCACACCGACGTGCCCTCCTACACGACCCGGCTGGGGCTGTCGGCGTTGCGGGCCCCCTCCCAGGGCTGGATCACCGGGATGCACAACCTCGCCGAGGTCAACCTGTGCACCTCGCGGCAGATGGTCGAGCGGGCCCGCCAGGTCGGCATCCGCGAGGTCGACCTGTGGCCCAAGGCGGTCGACACCGTCGCCTACCACCCGGGGGCCCGGACGGAGCGTATGCGGCACCGCCTCACCGGGGGGAACCCGGAGGCGCCGCTCGTCCTCTACGTCGGCCGGCTGTCCCGGGAGAAGGACCTCGACCAGCTCCTGCAGCCGCTGCGGCGGCTGGCCGGGACCGGGGCGCGGATGGCCTTCGTCGGCTCGGGGCCCGGGCAGCGGGAGCTGGAGCGGATGTTCGCCGGGACACCGACGGTCTTCACGGGATACCTCGGCGGGGCCGACCTGGCCGCCGCCTACGCCTCCGCCGACGTCTTCGCCTTCCCGTCGACGACCGAGACGCTGGGGCTCGTCGCCCTGGAGTCGATGGCCAGCGGGGTCCCCGTCGTGGGCGCCGACGCCGGCGGCATCCCGTTCGTGGTCGACGAGGGACGCACGGGGTTCCTGGTCCCGCCGGGCGACGGGGACGCCCTCACCGACCGGCTGCGGACGCTGGTGACCGACCTCGACCTGCGGGCGCGGATGGGTCGGGCCGCCCGGCAGGACGCGGAGCAGCACTCCTGGCGGGCGGCGACCGAGTCGCTGGTGCGGGACTACGAGCTGGCGATCTCCCGGCACGAGGGGAGACGGCCGGTGCCCCGGCCGTTGCGCGCCCGGCACCGCTGACCGGGACCGCGCCGCGACCCCGCGCCACCACACGCGCCGGCGAAGCCTCGCGCCGCCGGGGACCGGGGTGTAGAGTCACGCTCCCCCCTCCTCCTGCCGAGGTCCGTCGTGCCCCCACCTCCTCCTCCCACCACGTCGCCGCGCCCCGCCGAGCCGCCCCGCACCCCGCAGGACGAGCTCGCCGCCGAGCGCGCCCACCTGGCCCGTGCCCGCGCCGAGCTGGCCCGGATGCGGGAGCACACCCTCTCCCTGGGCGCCGACGCGGGGGACGCGATCGCCGGCGAGGTGCTGGCGCACACCCTCTGGCTGCGCGCGCGGGCCCTGCAGGACGACCCCCGCACGACGCTGTTCTTCGGGCGGATCGACACCCGGGGTCCGACCGGCGAGGACCGCCTCTACATCGGCCGCCGCCACGTCACCGACGCCTCCGGCGACCCGGTCGTCGTCGACTGGCGGGCGGGGGTGTCCACGCCGTTCTACCGGGCCGGGCCGACCGCGCCGATGGGGGTGCGGCGCCGGCGTCGCTTCGGCGTCGAGGGCGGGCAGATCACCGCGCTGGAGGACGAGTGGCTCGACCCGCGGGACGCCCGCCCGGGCGGAGGATCCCCCGGGGGATCGGCCGGCGACCTCCTGGCCCGCGAGATCGAGCGTCCCCGGATCGGCCCCATGCGCGACATCGTCGCGACCATCCAGCCCGAGCAGGACGAGATCGTGCGGGCCGACGTCACCACCACCATCTGCGTCCAGGGTGCCCCGGGCACCGGCAAGACCGCGGTCGGGCTGCACCGGGCGGCCTGGCTGCTCTACGCCTTCCGCGACCGCCTGGCCCGCACCGGCGTGCTCGTGGTGGGGCCCAACCGCGCCTTCCTGGAGCACGTCGGCGCGGTGCTCCCCTCCCTCGGCGAGGTCAGCGTGCGGCACACCACCGTCGAGGACCTGCTCGCGCACTCCCGGGTCCGGGCCGTCGACCCGCCGCAGGTGGCCCAGCTCAAGGGTCAGGCCAGGATGGCGCAGGTCCTGCACGAGGCGGTCTGGTCGCAGGTCCGTCCGGCCACCGAGGCGCTGGTCGTCCCCCGCGGGTCGCGCCGCTGGCGGGTGCCCGCCTACCAGGTCCAGGACATCCTCGACGAGCTGCGCACCCGGGGGGTCCGCTACGCCGCCGCCCGCGCCATGCTGCCCCGGCGGCTGGCGCACGCGGTGCTGCTGGAGATGGAGCGCGCCGGCGACTCCCCCGACGACCGGGTCCAGGACGCCGTGGCCCGGTCGGCACCGGTGACCGCCTACGTCAAGCAGGTCTGGCCCCAGCTGACCCCGCAGGGCGTGCTGGCCCACGTCCTCGCGACGGGCGAAGGCCTGGCCGTCGACCAGCGGGACCTGGTGTGGGAGAGGCCACCCCGCTCCGCAGGGTCCGCCCGCTGGACCGTCGCCGACCTCGCGCTCCTCGACGAGGTCGCCGACCTGCTCGAGCGCACCCCCAGCCTGGGTCACGTGATCCTGGACGAGGCGCAGGACCTCTCCCCCATGCAGCTGAGGGCGGTGGGCCGACGCGCCTCCACCGGCTCGCTGACCGTGCTCGGCGACATCGCCCAGGGCACCACCCCGTGGGCGACCGACAGCTGGGCGGAGTCGCTGGTCCACCTGGGCAAGGACCCCGGGGCGGCGGCGACCCACCTCGAGGTCCTCGTCCGCGGCTTCCGGGTCCCCACCTCTGTCATCGGGTACGCCGCCCGCCTCCTCCCCTCCGTGGCCCCCGGCCTGGCGGCGCCCGAGTCGGTGCGCACGGACCCGGGGCGTCTGGACGTCCTGCCGGTCGACGACGCGGTGGCCGGCACGGTCGCGGCGGTCGCCGCGGCGGCCCGGGAGGAGGGCACGGTGGGCGTCGTCGTCCCCGACGCGTGGGTCGCCCGGATCGCCGCGGCCCTCTCCGCCGCGGGCCTGGAGCACGAGGTCCTCGACGGCGAGCACGCCGAGGAGCGGCTGCTGCCCGTCCACCTGGTGCCGGCGACGGTGGCCAAGGGGCTGGAGTTCGACCAGGTGGTCGTCACCGAGCCGGCCGCGATCGCCCGCGCCGAGCCGGACGTGCGCAGCGGCCTGCGCCGGCTGTACGTCGTGCTCACCCGCGCCGTCAGCGGCCTGACCGTCGTGCATGCCGAGCCGCTGCCCGGCCCCCTCGCGCAGGGCTGAGGTCGCACCCGGCCGGGGCACGGCATACCGTGGGACCCAGACGAACGACCCCCACCGAAGAGGAGCAACCATGCACCCCACCCACGTCCCGCTGCGGCTCACCACCGGCGCCTTCATCGTCAACTCCGGCCTCACCAAGCTCAAGGCCGACCAGGAGACCGCCGAGCAGATGCACGGCTGGGCCTCCAGCGTCTACCCGGTGTTCAAGGACATGAAGCCGGCCGACTTCACCAAGCTCCTGGGCTACGGCGAGATCGGCGTCGGCGCGCTGCTGCTGCTGCCGACCGTCCCCTCGGCGGTCGCGGGCGGTGCGCTCACCGCCTTCGGCGCGGGTCTGGTCGGGATGTACCTCAACACCCCCGCCATGACCCAGGACGACGGCATCCGGCCGACGCAGGAGGGCACCGCGGTGGCCAAGGACGTCTGGCTGGTCGGTGCCGGCCTGACGCTGGCGATGCAGTCCTTCCTCTCCGGCACCAAGCACGCCGCGCAGGCGGTCGCGGGCGGCGTGAGCAACGCCGCCGGCGCGGTCACCGGCGGCGTCGCGGGGGGGGCCGGC
>DATISK010000205.1:0-19917 GCA_035581545.1 Ornithinimicrobium sp.
GCGGGGCGACCTGAGCGACGTCCGCCCTCGGCGAAGGCTCCACGCCCACCGGCCGACGCTCGGACGCCCGTGCCTGGGGGGCCCAGGTGCTCAGGCGCTCAGGTCGACGTCCGGGCGGTCCCGGTCGGCCGCCCCGCGCGCGCCCCGCCCGTCCCGCGCGTCCTCCGGCTCCAGCCGGACCGTCCGCGCACCCGGGACGGACGCGTAGCGGCCAGGGGTGCAGGTGAGCAGGATCACCTGCACCTCGTCCTCATCTCCGGCCATCGCTCCAAGAACCTCCCCCATGCGGTGGAGGCGGTCCGGATCGCTGTAGCCGAGCGCGTCGTCGATGACGACCGGGACACCCTGGGAGGGGTCGACCAACCGGGCGACGGCCAGCCGTGCCAGGATGCCCAGCTGCTCCTTCGCTCCCCCGGACAGGTCCTCGAAGGGGATCGTCGACCCACCCAGGGAGCGTGCCCGCAGGGAGAGCTCCTCGTCGACGGTCACGGCGAACGTCGGCCCGTAGACCCGGCGCCCCAACCCCTCGAGCGCCTCGGTGAAGGGACGGACGTAGGCCCGGTGGGCGGCATCCCGGTGCGCGTGCAGGGTGGTGCGCAGGTGACGCACGGCCCGGGCACGGCGGTCGAGGCCGGCCAGCCGACGTTCCGCCTCGTCCAGAGCGGCCTCGGCAAGGTCGTAGAGCTCCTGCCGACCTTCGCTCGCCGCCAGCTCCACCTGGCCCGAGAGACCGTGCAGCACCTGCTGCGCCCGGTCCAGGTCAGAGGCGATCCGGGTCGACCGTTGCTCGGCCTCACCCGCCCGCCGGGTGACCCCCTCGACGTCGGCCGCGGACACGGCGGCCCAGGCACGCCCCAGCTCGGCCTCCGCCGCGGACTCCTCCTCGGCACACCGCTGCGCCTCCGCCAGGAGGACCTCGTCCTGGGTCTCCTCCCGAGCCGCCTCGACAAGCGTCCCCAGCTGCGTCAGGCGGTCCCGGTCGGCCTGCAGACGGAACGACAACCGGTCCACGGCGGCGACGACGTCCTGGGCCTGCCGACCGCACTCGTCCACCGCGGTCACCGCTCCCCGGAGACGCTGGCGGCACGACCGCAGCGCCTCGACCGCCGAGCGTTCGGCGGCGCGGGCGGCGTCCTCGTCCTGGGGGACCGTACGGGGCGGCGTCTCCCGCCCGCCGGGAGCGACCTCCTCCTCGAACCGGGTCGTCAGCGTGGTCAGCTCGCTCTCGAGCGCCACCGGCAGCTCACCGCCCAGCACCCGGTCGAGACTGCCCGGGCCGAGCAGGCCGTGCGCGGCGAGGAGGGTCTCCGCCTCGCGACCCAGCCGGCGCACCGTCTCGTTGCTCTCCCGGGTCCGCACCGCGAGGTCCCGGGCACTGCCGACGTCGACGCACCGCGCCCGGGCCAGCGACCCCTCCAGCGCCGTGCGGGCGGCGTGGATCTCAGCCCGCCGCTGCTGGGCGTCCGGTCCGGTGCCGACGCGGACGCGGACCGCTCCCGGGACCGTCACCTCCAGGTCGCGGGTGACCCGGAAGGTCGCCGTGGTGGCCGGCTCCACCCGGTGCTCGTCGTCCTGGCCGCCTCCGGACCGGTCCACGAGCGCCACGTCGACGTCGGCGCCCAGCGACTCGACCACGACGCTCGCGCTGGCCTGCTCGTGCCGGGCGGTGAGGACGGCCAGGTGCTGCTCCTGCCGCTCCACCTCGCGCAGCTCCTCGGTGCTGAGCGGGTTGGCCGGGACCGCCGCACGCGCGTGCTCCAGCTCGACGACCAGCCGTGTGAGGCGATCGGCCAGGGCCTGCCGCTCGTGCAGGCGGACACGGTCACGACAGTGGTCCAGGTCCGCGCGGGCGGCCTCGAGCCGCTCCTCGGCGGCCCGTGCGTCCTCCTCGGCCGCACGCCGCCGCTCCTCCGCCTGCGCCAGAGCCGGCGCGAGCTGCTCGGCCCGCGCCTGCAGCCGGCCCAGGTGCCCCTCGTCCTGGCCCACCTGCGCGCTCAGCTCAGCCAGGTCGGACACCAGCCGCCGTCTCGTCGCCAGTTCGCGACCGGCCGAGCGGGCCCGGTCCTGGGCGAGGCGGTGCACCTCGGCGGCGCGGCGGTGGGACTCGACGACCCCCTCGACCTCCGCGGCCTGGCGCGCGGTGGCCGTCGCCTCCGCGCGGGCCTCCTCGAGACGCTTCCTGCAGCGGCGCACCTCCTCCCTCGCCTCCTCCTGCCGCTCCAGCAGGCGGGACGCCTCCTCGAGGAGCCGGTGCGCCTCCCCCACCTCCTGCTGCGCGCGGTGGTAGGCCTCGATGGCGGCCCGGTAGTCCCCCGTGGGTCGACCCGCCCGTGCCGTGAAGTAGCGCTGGTACTCGGCCTCGACCTCGTTCAGCACGCGCTCACCGTCCCCGTCGTGGGCGTGCGCCTCGGCGGCCGCGTCGAGGGCCTCCCTCAGGGCTCCGCTGCCCACCATGGGGGCGACGGTCCCGTCGCTCGACTGGGTGAGCCGGAGCGCCTGCCACAGGGTCCGGTCCAAGGCACCGTCCAGCAGCTGGTCCAGACGCGCCTGGGCCGCCGACCCGGTGAGGTGCTCCGGCGCCGACCCCAGGACGTCGAGCTCGGTGAGGGGCGAGCGCAGCCACCGCTTGGCCAGGCGGACCCGCTGCCCCGCCACGGTGAACTCGGCCGCCACGTAGGGACCGACGTCCCGTCCGACGGGCTGCAGCGCCCGCACCCGCGCGCTGGTGGAGGTGCACCGGAGGTCCAGCAACCGGTCGAACGCCTCGAGCAGGGTCGTCTTGCCCACCTCGTTGGGTCCCTCCAGGACCACGACCCCGTGCGCGGGGAGCTCCACCGTGCGGTCGCCCACCCCCTTGACGTCCCGCAGCGTGATCCGGTGCAGTCTCATGCCGAGCCCCCGGTCAGCCGGTAGAGCAGGGCGAGCGCATCGCGGGCGCTCTCCCCGTCGTCGGGACGACCCGCGACGAAGACAGGGGTCGTGGCCGCACCGGTGGCGGCGCCGGACTGGACGGACGGGCGGTCGGGAGCGGCCCCACGGTTGCGGGCGGCGACCTGGATCTCGGCGGCAGCCGAGGCGATGAAGCCACCCACGGCGAGGTCGTCCCACGCCTCGCCGTCGTGGTCCAGGACGACCACGTCCTGGCGGTGGTCCCGCTCGACCAGTGCCGCCAGCTGGTCGCGGTGCCGCTCCCGCAGCGTGTCGAGGCGCGCGAGCTGGGGCACCGTCAGCGTGCCCGCGAGGGTCAGGTGCACGATCGTGCGGTCCTTGTCCGGCAGCGCGTGCAGCTCCTGGTCGAGCGCGGCCAGGTCGGCCTCCCCGTCGGCCCGGCGCTCGATCACCCTGAACGACCACGTGCCGACGTGATGGGCGGTCACCCGTGCGACGTCCGACCGGCCCGGGTCCAGGTCCACGACCAGGACGTCGCCGGGCGCGACCTCGGTCTCCCGGGTCGGCTCGGGGGCACCGGAGTACCACAGGTCCGACCGGCCGGCGACGGCCGTGCGCGAGTGGCGGTCACCCAGCGCCACGTAGTGCACCCGCCGTTCCTCCAGCGCGGCCACCAGCGGACCGGTCCGGATCGTGCTCTCGCTGCGACGGTCGGGGTCCAGCTCGTCGACGGCCCCGTGGCCCACGACGACCCGGACGAGACCCTCGGGGGCGGGTCCCTCCGGGACGTGGGCCAGCGCCTCGGCGACCAGGTCACGCCCCGGGTGCTTGCTCTCCCAGGGTGCCGCGACGAGCTCGAGCCCGGGGGCCACGGCGTGCACCCCGGCCCGGTCCAGGACGTGGACGTGCTCGGGCGCCTCGGTCCGGAACAGCTCGCTGCGGTAGACCGAGGCGGCGTCGAGGGGGTCGTGGTTGCCGGGCAGCAGGTAGACGGGGACCGGGACGGCGCGCAGGGCGTCCAGCGCCCGGCGGACCGTCTGGGCGGTCAGGTGGTTGCTCTCGAAGACGTCGCCGCAGACCACGACCAGGTCGCAGCCCTGGTCCTGGGCGACCTTCCCCAGCCGTCGGACCGCGTCGGCCCGGGCGGCGGTGAACCGGGCCTGCGCCTCGGGCTCCAGGAAGCGCCGGGTCATGCCGATCTGCCAGTCCGCGGTGTGCAGCACCCGAACCATGCCCAGCTCCTCCCTGCCTCGTCGTGCACCGAGCTCCACGGGCGGTGCGTCCCCGTCCTGACCACCGTAGGAGGTGGCACCGACAGACCCTCGCAGGGTGGGTGTCGTGTCGGCCTCAGCGCCCGAGCACCCACCAGGTCAGCAGGACCGCGGCCAGGGCGCCGCCGAGCGAGGTGGCGAGCACGCCCAGGGCGTCGCCCCAGCGACGCTGGACCGCGGCCCACCACACCTGCGCGGCGAGCGTGCTCCAGGACGTCAGCGCGCCGCACACCCCCGTCCCCAGCAGCAGCACCGCCTCGGGCGGCCACGCACCGCCCCGCAGCGCGAGCGCGGTCAGTGCTGCCGAGCCGAGCACGTTGGCGACGGCGAGCCCCATCCCTTCCCCGACCGCGCGGGCCAGCGCCCAGCGCAGGACGGCTCCGAGCGCACCCCCGAGCGTCACGGCCAGTGCCGCCAGCCACGGCGTCACCGGCCGCCCTCCCGGTGGTGGGGACGCAGGGGTATGCCGAGCGCGTGCCCGGCGAGCAGCGCGCCCGCCCCCAGCGCCACCAGGCACAGCGCCGGCGTCAGGCCCAGGTGGAGCAGCGCCGCCTCCCGGTCGGGGGACGCGACGAGGCGGGCCCACACCGCATACCCCGAGAACGTCGTGAAACCCCCGAGCAGACCCGTGCCGAGCAGCGGCGGGGCCCAGCCCGGGACCGACGGCAGGCGCCGCCACGTCAGCAGCACCCCCATGAGCAGGCAGCCCAGGACGTTGACGGCGAGCGTCCCCCACGGACCCGCAGCACCACCACCGACCCACCCCTCCAACCCCCAGCGCAGCAGGGAGCCCGCCGCCCCGCCGAGGGCGACGAGGAGCACCACCGCACCGCCGGACACGCCGAGAACCCTAGTCGCCGCCGTACACTGGCGGGATGAACGACGCGTCATCCGCCGACCACCCCGGTAGTACCGGGCCGGGCTCGCCCCGGCTGCACACCCCCGGGGAGGGGACCCCGTGCTGATCGCGACCGGCGTCACGGTCGTGGTCGTCCTCACCATCATGACCGGCTACTTCGTGGCCCAGGAGTTCGCCTACGTCAGCGTCGACCGCGGCCGGCTCCGTCAGCTCGCCGACGAGGGGGACGCCGCCGCCCAACGGGCCCTGAAGGTCACCTCCCGCCTGTCCTTCACCCTCTCCGGCGCCCAGTTCGGCATCACCGTCACCGCGCTCCTCGTCGGCTACCTGGGCGAGGAGCTGCTGGTCCGCGGCCTGTCGGAGACCTTCGGGGACGCCGGGCCCCTGACCCGGGCCGCCATGATCTCCGCGTTCTCCGTGGGCGTGCTCGTCTTCTCCACGATCCTGCAGATGGTCATCGGTGAGCTCGGACCGAAGAACTGGGCCATCGCCCGTCCGGTCCCGCTCGCCCGGGGACTGTCCCGCTCGACGCTGGTCTACCTGACGGTCCTGGGTCCGGTCATCCGCCTGTTCGACTCGGCGTCCAACGCGCTGCTGCGGTCGGTGGGCATCGAGCCCGTCGAGGAGCTGCCCCAGGGGGCCACCCCCGAGGACCTGACCCGGATCATCGCCGAGTCCCAGAGCGGCGGCACGCTGGACGAGGCGCTGTCCACCCTGCTGGAGCGCGGCCTGGCCTTCCGCGACCGCGTGGCCGGCGAGGTGATGACCCCCCGCCCCTCCGTGCTGACCATCCAGGCCGACGAGACCGTCTCGGTGGTGCTCGAGGCGCTGGAGTCCGGGCACGCCCGCTTCCCCGTCGTCGGTCGTGACATCGACGACGTCGTGGGCGTCATCGGGCTGCACGACCTGCTGACGGTCGACCCGGCGGAGCGCGCCGGCACGTCCGTGCGCGACCTCGCCGACGAGGCCCTCATCGTCCCCGAGTCGCTGCCGCTGCCGCGTGTCCTGGAGGAGCTGCGCGCGGCCCACCAGCAGCTGGCGGTCGTGGTCGACGAGTACGGCGGCTTCGCCGGCGTGGTGACCTTCGAGGACGTCGCCGAGGAGGTCGTCGGCGAGATCTGGGACGAGGACGACGTGGAGGAGTCCACCAGCCAGGCCCGGGCCGACGGCATCTGGGACCTGTCCGCACGGCTGCGGATCGACGAGGTGGCGCAGGTCACCGGGGTCGAGCTGCCCGAGGACGAGAACTACGACACCCTCTCCGGGCTGGTCCTGGACCGGCTCGGCCGCACCGCGGAGGAGGGCGACAGCGTGCTCGTGCGGTGGACGGGCCGCAGCGGGGACGGCGACGACGACGTGCACCAGACCCGCATCGACGTCGTCACCGTGCACCGCTACGTGCCCGACACCGTGGCCCTGCACCCCGTCGTGACGCGCAGCGCCGCCGACTGGGCCCGGCTCAGCGAGGACGAGCGGGCGGCCCTGTCGTCGGACACGTCCATCCTCATCGCCACCGAGGAGACCCTGGAGGTGGTCCGGTGAGCACCACCACCGCCATGCTCGTCAGCGTCCTGCTGCTCGTGGCCAACGCCTTCTTCGTCGCGGCCGAGTTCGCCATCGTGGCGGCCAAGCGGCACCGCCTGGAGGAACGGGCCGAGGCAGGCAGCCGCGCCGCCCGCGCCGCGGTCGGCGCCTCCCGCGAGCTGTCCCTGATGCTGGCCGGCGCGCAGCTGGGGATCACCCTGTGCACGCTGGCGCTCGGCGCCATCGCCAAGCCCGCGCTGGCCTACGCGCTGGACCCCCTCATCGCCTGGCTGGGCGTGCCGGAGGTCATGGTGCACGCCATCGCGGTCGTCATCGCCGTGTCCGTGGTGGTCTTCCTCCACATGGTGGTCGGGGAGATGGCCCCCAAGTCCTGGGCCATCTCCCACCCGGAGAGCTCGGCGATCCTGCTGGCCCTGCCGTTCCGCGCCTTCACCTGGGTGATGCGCCCCGTCCTGTGGGTGATGAACGAGCTGGCCAACGTCATGCTGCGGCTGGTCCGGGTCGACCCGGTCGACACGCTGGGCAACGCGCAGACCCCCGCGGACCTGCAGCTCCTGCTGGCGCAGTCCTACGAGCACGGCGTCCTCGAGGACGCCGACCACCAGATCCTCACCGGAGCGCTGCGGCTGGAGCAGGAGACGGTGGCCGCGGTGATGTTCCCGACGGCGAGCGCCGTGACGGTTCCGCGCACCGCGACGGCCGCGGACGTCGAGCGGATCAGCCGGGAGAGCGGACGGTCACGGCTGTTCGTGGTCGAGCCCACCGGGCGGGCCGGCACCCGGCGCATCCGCGGGCTGGTCCACGTGCGGGACGCCATCCTGGCCACCGCCCGGGACCGGGCGGACCGCCCCCTGGGCGACTTCCTCCAGCCGGTGGCCTCCATCCAGGCGACGATGCCGTTGATCGACGCCGTGGCCGCGCTCCGTCAGCAGCGGGCCCAGCTCGCTCTGGTCCGGGACGAGCAGGGACGGGTCGTGGGGATGACCTCGATGGAGGACATCCTCGAGCAGATCCTCGGCGAGTTCGACGACGAGTCCGACGAGGCGAGCGTGGAGCCGGCGACGCGCTGACCGACGCCGACCGCAGCCGGCTCGCCGGAGTGCGACGAGGGCCCCCGTCCGGGTGGACGGGGGCCCTCGGGCGCGGAGGAGGGAGGCGGTCCTCAGCCGCCCACGCGGCCGTAGCCGGAGACCCCGGCGAACATGGGACGCAGGGAGGAGAACTTCCCGGGACGGGGCGAGTCGTACATCATCCCGTTCCCGGCGTAGATGCCCATGTGGTAGGCGGGGTAGCCGTAGAACACCAGGTCGCCGGGCTGGGGGTTGCTGACCGGGGTGGCGTAGGCCTGCTGCTGGGCGGCCGTGCGCGGCAGCGAGATGCCGACCTGGGCGAAGACGAACTGGGTGTAGCCCGAGCAGTCGAAACCGGCGGGGGTGGTGCCCCCCCAGACGTAGGGGATGCCGGTGTAGGCGCCGGCGACCGAGAGCACTCCACCGGTCGGCGCCGGGGCGGCCTGCTGCACGGGGGCCGGCTCGGGCGCCGGGGCCGGCTCGGGCTCGGCCCGGGTCTCCTGGGCCGGCGCGGCCTGGGTCTCCTGCGCGGCGACCGGGGCGGGGGCTGCGGGGGCGGCCTGCTCCTCCACGACCGGGGCGGCGGTGCGCTCCTGGGTGCGGCTGGCGGCGGTGCTCTCCCGCTGGGCGACCTGCGCGGCGGCCTGCTCGGCCGCGGGGGTCGCGGCGACCACCCGGGCGACCGAGAAGCCCGTGGTCCCGAAGGCCATCGCGACGTCGACGACGTCAGGGGCCTTCGCGGCGACCGCGGGGCGCTCGGTGGCGGCCACGTGGTCGGCGACCCGCAGGAGTGCGTCGGCGGCGGCCACCCCGGTCGTGCCGTCCTGCGGGGTGGCGCCCGAGGTCACGGCGGCACCGGCCAGCAGGCCGGTGGAGGTCGCCGCGACGGCGGCCGAACGGGTCAGGGTGCTGCCGGCGGTGGCCAGCCGGGTGGGCCGACGGTGGCGGCCAGGGGTGCGGTGCGTCACGGATGTCCTCCAGTGCCTACGGGGTGAGCTGTCGGGCTGGGGGTGGAAGTACCCCTGGTCCGGTGGGCGCCGGACCGTTCGCCCCGAGGGGCATCGCTGCCCCGAAGGTGGGTCCCCCGCTCCTGCCGCGCGGTGCTCGTGCTGACCCCGGACACGCTGACAGGATTCGGCGGGTGCGCGTCGGGTTCTCCTCCAGGGGAGAGGAGCGTTGCCGAGGCTACACAGCCCCCGGAACGCATGTCACGTTCCGGTCACGGACCTGTGGACGACGCCTCACCCCTGCGGGTGGGGCACGGGGCCTGACCTGCACCGACGCGACCGACTTGACCCAACTCCCAGGTTGGGCGTGATCGAGGTCACAGCCCAGCGCGGGACCGGAGGTGGCCGTCAGCGGCAGAAGACGTGCGCGGCGACGTCCACGGGCAGCGAGACGGCCTCACCGTCCAGGGCCTCCACGATCGTGCGCTCGTCCTCGGCCCAGACCCGCACCGCCGCCCCCGGCCGGATCCCGGACTCCAGCAGCAGGCCGAGGACCTCGGGGTCGACCTGGACCGGTTCGCCGATCCGGGTGACCACGGCCTCGACCTTCTCCCCCGCCGCGGACCGGGCCATCTCCACGCTGGGCCGGCCCTGCGCCGGGGGTGCCTCGGCCCGGCCCAGCTCGGCGAGCCCGGGCACCGGGTTGCCGTAGGGGGAGGTGGTGCCGTCCTCCAGCAGGGCGAGGATCCGCTGCTCGACCTGCTCGCTCATGACGTGCTCCCAGCGGCAGGCCTCCTCGTGCACGTAGGCCGGGTCCAGTCCGATGACGTCGACGAGCAGCCGTTCGGCCAGCCGGTGCTTGCGCATGACCCGGACCGCGGCGAGTCGACCCTCGTCGGTCAGCTCCAGCCGCCGGTCGGACGCCAGCTGCAGCAGACCGTCCCGCTCCATCCGGGCGACGGTCTGGGAGACCGTGGGCCCGGACTGGGCCAGCCGTTCGGCGATCCGCGCCCGCATCGGCACCACCCCGTCCTCCTCCAGCTCGAGGACGGTCTTGAGATACATCTCGGTGGTGTCGATCAGCTCGCTCACGTCGCCATCCTACGAGCCGTCGCGACGCGGCTCAGGGCTGCAGCCGGAGTCGGTGCCACGCGGCCGGCTCGTCCAGGCCACCGGGTCCCACCCGTTCCCAGACGATCCGGTCGTGCAGCCGGCTGCGCCGTCCCGCCCACAGCTCCACGCGGTCGGCGACCAGGCGGTAGCCGCCCCACCCCTGCGGCAGCGGCACGTCGAGCGGGGACCCGGTGTCCGGGTAGCGCTCCGCGCTCTCCTGGTATGCCGCCTCGAGCGCGGCGCGGTCGGGCACCGGTCTGGACTGGGCCGAGGCGTGCGCCCCCACCCGCGCGCCCCAGGGGCGGGTGCGGAAGTAGTCCTCCACCTGCTCGCGCGGCAGCGCCTCGGCATACCCCCGCATGCGGACCGCCCGGAACATCGAGCGCCACGTCAGCGCGAGGGCCAGCCCCGGGTTGGCGGCCAGCTGCTCGCCCTTGGCCGAGGTGGTGTGCGTGTAGAACGCCGGGCCGCGCAGGTCCAGGTCGCGGAGCAGGACGGTGCGCACGTCGGGCAGTCCGCCGGGGTCGGCGGTGGCCACCGACATCGCCAGCGGCTCCGGGACGTCGCCACGCTCGGCCTGACGCCCGACGGCCGCGGCGATCCAGTCCTGCACGATCGACCACGGCGCCGCGGGACAGCTGTCCTCCGCGAGGCCCTCTCCCTCGTAGTCGACGCGGGCCCCCGCGAACGGGCCGATGCTCACGGCTGCCGCCGGGTCCTGCGCGCGGGCCGCGGGAGGGACATCGTGCGCCGCAGCTCCTCGGGTCGACGGCGCTTGGCCGGGTCGGCGTTCAGGAGCAGGGTCTCGTAGGGCAGGTTGGTGTGCGGGTGCACGCCGACCGGCTCGTTGCGGGAGAAGACGACCCAGTAGGGCTCGCCCGCGTGGAAGACCTGCTGCACGGTGCCCTCGACGACGCTGTCCGCGTGCGCCACCGCGTGCCGCCGCACCCCCGACCCCAGCCGCTGCCGCTGCCCGTCGACGAACTGCCGGGCCGGCGCGTCCTTGCGCAGGATCTGCTCGGCCACCTGGGGGCCGTACCTCTGGGCGAGCGTGTAGACGACGGGGCCGTACTTCATGGCCAGCTTGGCAAGGTTGACGGGGGTGGGCACAGGTCCTCCTGCTCGGGGTGGGGCGAGCCCCACGGTAGGCGATCACCAGGGTCAACGCCCGACGGCATACCCCTGCATTCCCCGCGGGTTGGCGGCCGCGGACAGGATGCCGGTCCCGGGATCCCGGGCGACGGCGCACAGCCGGCCCAGCGACCAGGGTCCGGCGTCCACGACCTCGTGGCCGCGCGCGCGCAGTCCGTCGAGCAGCTCGGGGCCGAGCCTGGACTCGGCGACCACGACACCGGGCTCGGTGGCGCGGGGGAAGAAGCTGCCCGGGAAGCTGGTCGTGTGCAGCTGGGGCGCGTCGATCGCCTCCTGCAGGGACAGCCCGGCGACCAGGTGGCGCAGCAGGAACACGCTCTGCCACTGGTCCTGCTGGTCCCCGCCGGGGCTGCCGCAGGCGAGGACGGGGATGCCGTCGCGCAGCACGAGCGTGGGCGTCAGGGTGGTCCGGGGTCGTCGGCCGGGCACGAGGGAGCTGGGCAGTCCCTGCTCCAGCCAGGTCATCTGCAGGCGGCTGCCGAGCGCGAACCCGAGCGAGGGGATCGTCGGGGAGGACTGCAGCCACCCACCGCTGGGCGTGGCGGAGACGAGCATCCCCCACCGGTCGACGACGTCGACGAGGCAGGTGTCGCCCCGGGTGTTGCCGTCGGCGTCCACGACGGGGTCGCTGCTGCGGGCGCCCGGCACGGTGGGCTCGCCGACGGTCGCGTCCGTGGCGCCGGCACCCTCGACGGTCAGGGCCTGGGCGGCGAGCCGCGGGGCCCTCCCGCCGGGCGAGCCCGGCCTCACCGTGCGGTCCGCGTGCGTCCCGACCAGGGATGCCCGGTCCGCGAGGTAGCCCTCGGACAGCAGGTCCGCCATCGGCACCTCGGCGCTGTCGCCGAGCCAGGCCTCGCGGTCGGCCATGGCCAGCTTCCAGGTCTCGACGAGGGCGTGCAGGCCCTCGACCGTGTCGAGGTCGGTCGCGTCGGGGGTGCCGGAGGCTCCGAGGTGGTCCAGCATCCCGAGCACCTGCAGCATCGCCGGCCCCTGCCCCCAGGGGCCGGTCTTGGCGATCGTGTGGCCGTGCCACTCCGCGGTGACGGCGTCCTCCCAGGTGGCCTCGAAGTCGGCCATGTCCGCGCCGGTGAGCACGCCGGGCAGCACGGGACCGCCGGGGTGACGGAAGGCGCGGCGGGCGAAGGCGTCCACGGCCTGCGCCACGAAGCCCTGCGACCAGGCCCGGCGCACGGCGTCGATCCCCTGCTCGCGGGTGCCGGTGGCGGAGCGCTCCTCCGCGAGCAGCCGCTCGAGCGTGTCGGCCCAGGCCGGGTTGGCCAGGAGGGCACCCGGCACCGGCGGGGCGCCGCCGACCAGCCAGGTGTCGGCGGAGGTCGTCCAGTCCTGCTCGAACAGCTCCTGCACCGAGGCCACGGTCGCGCTGACGCGCTCGAGCACGGGATGGCCGTGCCGGGCGTAGTGCAGGGCCGGTGCGGCCACCTCGGCCAGGGTCATCGTCCCCCGGTCGCGCAGCAGGACCAGCCAGGCCTCCGTCGCCCCGGGCACCGCGGTGGCGAGCGGGCCCGCACCGGGGACGCGGTCCAGCCCGACGGCGGCGAAGTGCTCGGGGGTGGCGCCGGCCGGGGCCGGGCCCTGGCCGCAGAGCACCTGCGGGACCGGGTCGGTGGCCGAGGCGACGAGGAGCGGCAGGTCGCCACCGGGCCCGTTGAGGTGCGGCTCGACGACCTGGAGCACCAGTCCCGCGGCGACGGCGCCGTCGGCCGCGTTGCCGTCGAGCTCGAGCATCCGCATGGCGGCCTGGGACGCCAGCCAGTGGGTGCTGGAGACCATCCCGTGGGTGCCGGTCAGGGTCGGCCGGGTGGTGAAGGTCGCCATCAGCCCAGGGTGGCCAGGACGGGGACGAGGAGCAGCGCGGCCAGCGCAAGGAGGACGACGAGGCGTCGGGCTCGGGCGTTCATCAGGTCACCTTCTCGGGGAGCGGTTCGGTCAGCGCCGCGCCGCGCTCGAGGACGAGCGGACGGAGCCAGCTGGGACGCAGCCGGAGGCGCAGGTTGTCATGGTGCATCACGTAGATGGTCGCAAGGACCGCGGTGGCTCCGCACGCGATGGTGGCGATGAGGATGGTCCAGCGCGCACCCCAGTGCTCGCCGATCCACCCGATGAGCGGGGACCCCAGCGGGGTGCCGCCGAAGAAGACGGTCATGTAGAGAGCCATGACCCGACCCCGGACCTCGGGGGCCACCGACAGCTGCACCATGGCGTTGGCGCTCACC
The DNA here is from genome assembly GCA_035581545.1 of Ornithinimicrobium sp. Lineage (GTDB taxonomy): Bacteria > Actinomycetota > Actinomycetes > Actinomycetales > Dermatophilaceae > Ornithinicoccus. Next base: position 13,081 of record DATISK010000205.1, read on the forward strand.
ATCACCGTCAGCGCGGTGAGCCCGGTGGGGATCAGCAGGATCGTGTAGACCAGGAAGCTCGGGGCGAGCGCGGCGAAGAAGGTGAACCCCGCGAACGCCGCCAGCGAGCCCAGCAGGAGCCGCCAGCGCGGCCGGTCGCGGCGGGCGGCCAGCAGCGCCCCCGCCAGCGACCCGATCGCCATGACCGAGCCCGTGATGCCGTACTCCTCCACCCCCGTGCCGTAGATCTCGGTGGCCATGAGGGCGTTGGTGATCTGGAAGTTCATCCCGAAGGTGCCGTGCATGAAGGCCACGACCATGATGAGGATGATGTCGGGCCGGCCCCGCACGTAGGCCACCCCCTCGCGCACCCTGGCCCGACCCTTGCCGGTCCGGTCCGGCGGCGGCGTCAGCAGCTCGGGGTCGAGCAGGAGCAGCGCCAGGATGACCGCGGCGAAGGTGGCGGCGTTGACCAGCAGCGTGGGGCCGGTGCCGAGCCAGGCGATGAGCACGCCGGCCGTGGCCGGGCCCAGGAGTCGGCCGGAGTGGAAGGAGGCGCTGTTCAGACCCACGGCGTTGGTCAGCCGCTCCGGCGGCACCATCTCCGAGACGAAGGCCTGCCGGGCGGGCGCGTCGAAGGCGGCCGCCGCGCCGGTGAGGAAGGCCATGACGTACATGTGCCACAGCTCCATCTGGCCCGACAGCACCCACAGGCCCATGATCAGGGCGAACAGCCCCATGAGGGACTGGCTGATCATCATGACGCGGCGTTTGGGGAAGGCGTCGCTGACGGACCCGGCGATCGGGCTGAGCAGCACGATCGGCAGGAACTGCAGGCCGGTGACGATGCCCAGGGCGGACGCGGAGTTGTCCGTCAGCTCGGTCAGGACGACCCAGTCCTGGGCCACCCGGCCCATCCAGGTGCCCGTGTTGGAGACCAGGGCGCCGGCGGCGTAGACGCGGTAGTTGCGCACCGACAGCGCGGCGAACATCGTGCTCACCGGTCCACCACCTCGCCGAGCAGGTCGGTGGCCTCGCGCAGCACCCGGCGCTGCTCCCCGGTGAGGCCCTCGAGCCGCTCGGTCATCCAGGCGTCGCGGTGGGCCCGCTCCCGGCGCACGGTCTCGGCCCCCTCGGGCGTGAGCGTGAGGCGCACCAGCCGGCCGTCGTGCGCGTCGGCCGAGCGCCCGGCCCACCCCGCCTCGCAGACCTGCGTGACCGCCCGGCTCATGCTGGGGGCGGTGACCTGCTCGATGGCCGCCAGCTCGCCGACGGTGCGGGGCTGCTCGGCGAGGCGCACGAGGATGCTGAACAGGTGCGGCGGGATGGTGTTGTCGGCGTCGTAGCGCACGCGGCGCGCGACCCGCATGCAGGCGATCCGCAGGTCGTGCGCCAGCGCGGACGTGTCGGGGTCGGGCGCAGGCATGATCCTTAGTCTAGGTCATTACCCGACCTAACGACCCGGTGAGCGACCGCTCCGGCACCCACGCGGGGCGCCGGGAGGGGCAGCCCTCAGACGCCGAGCCAGCCCTGGATGGGGTCGATCCCGAAGTAGACCAGGAAGAGCACGGCGACGATCCACATGAGCACGTGCACGCTGCTCGCCTTGCCCCGGACCACCTTCAGCAGGACGTAGGCCACGAAGCCCGCACCGATGCCCGCGGTGATGGAGTAGGTGAACGGCATCAGCACGATGGTCAGGAAGGCCGGAAGGGCGATCTCCAGGTCGTCCCAGTCGATCCCGGTCACCTGCTGCATCATGAGGAAGCCGACGATGACCAGGGCCGGGGTGGCGGCCTCGTGCGGGACGACCGCCACGAGCGGCGACAGGAAGGTCGCCAGCAGGAAGAGGATCCCGGTGACGATCGAGGCCAGGCCGGTGCGCGCACCCTCACCGACGCCGGCGGTGGACTCGATGTACGAGGTGTTGCTGCTCACGCCCGCAGCGCCGCCCGCGGCGGCGGCGAGGGAGTCGACGACGAGGATCCGGCGCGTGTTGGGCGGGTTGCCCTCCTCGTCGAGCAGGCCCGCCTCGGCGCCGACGGCCACCATGGTGCCCATCGTGTCGAAGAAGTCGGCGAGCATGAGGGTGAAGACGAGCAGGAGCACCGCGGTCGCCCCGATCGCGGTGAAGGACCCGAGCAGGCTGAACTCGCCGATGAGCCCGAAGTCGGGGACCCGGACCAATGACTCCGGCAGCGCGGGGGTGTTGAGCCCCCAGCCGGTCGGGTTGGCCCCGTCCTGGGTCTGCGGCCCGACCTGGAAGACGGCCTCCACGACGATGGCCAGGACGGTGGCGGTGATGATCCCGTAGAGGATCGCCCCCTGGACGCGCAGGGTCAGCAGGGCCGCGATGAGGAAGAGCCCCACGAGGAAGACGAGCGTGGGCCAGCCGGCGAGGAACCCGCCCACGCCGAGCTCGACGGGCACCGGCCCGCCGGCGGGCTTGCGGACCACCCCGGCGTCCACGAGACCGATGATGGTGATGAACAGCCCGATGCCGACGCTGATCGCCACCTTCAGCTGGGCCGGGATGGCCCGGAAGACCGCCTCGCGGAAGCCGGTGAGGACCAGGACGAGGATGATGAGTCCTTCGAGGACCACCAGACCCATCGCGTCGGCCCAGGTCATCCCCTCCAGGCTGGCGACGCCGTAGGCCACGAAGGCGTTCAGCCCCAGGCCGGTGGCGAGGGCGAGCGGGTAGTTGGCCACCGCCCCCATCAGGATCGTCATCACCCCGGCGACGAGCGCGGTCACCGCGGCGATGACCGCCAGGTCGCCCCCCGCGAGGAACTCCCCCGTGCCGTCGGGCACCGTGCCGATGATGAGCGGGTTGAGGACGATGATGTAGGCCATCGTGAAGAACGTGGCCAGGCCGCCGCGGATCTCCCGGGCCACCGTCGAGCCACGCTCGGAGATGTGGAAGTAGCGGTCGAGGGCTGATCCGGACTGGGCGGATCCGGGCACGCGGGTGCCGGCGGAGGTCTCGGGCATGCGCGCTAGCGTAGTGCCGTGAACCAGGTGCCCCGAACTCCGTCACCGGCCGACATCACGGTCCCGCAGAGCCGGGTGCGCACCGTCGTGCTGGTCCGCTGGGGCCTGCTGCTCTGGGCGGTCGCGCTCGTGGTCGTGCTCGTCGTCCCGGCGCTGCGGTCCGACGGCCGGGAGTGGTGGGTGTGGGTCCCGGTGGCCGGGCTCGTGGGCGGTGCGCTGGGCCACGTCTACCTGACGCGGGGACGCGGCAACGCCGAGCTGGCCTGAGGGCCCGGGTCAGCGCTCGAGGAACTCGATCTCGGACTGGTCGTCCAGCACGGGCGGGTCCACGCGCTCCGGCGGGCGGCGCTCGACGTCGACCTCGCTGTGGGCGCCGCAGCCGAACGTCAGCGCCACCACGGACCCGTCGGCGGGTGACCACTCGTTGGCGCAGACGCCGAAGACCGAGCGCAGGGCGCCGGCCATCGGGACGAAGTAGCCGCAGGTCGAGCAGGGCGCCGGGGCCTTGCGGGCGATGTCGCTCTCCGGGCCGTGCTCCCCCTCCCACCACCGGGTGGCGGCGGCCTCGCGGCCCTCGGCCGAGAGCACGCGGGGACGGCCCAGACCCAGCTCCCAGGTCGCGACCTGATCCCCGTCCTCCTCGCCCGTCGCCTCCCAGCCGGCCTCCAGCCGCTGGTCGTCGGCGACGTAGGGCGTGCGGTCCTGGGGACCGATGTCACCGGGGGCCAGCCGCTCGGCGTAGGGCACCCACTCGGGCGACAGCAGCGCACCCTCGCCGGGCAGCAGATGCACCTCGGAGACGGTCGCCTTCCGGGCCCGCGGCGGCCGGGCGAGGGTGACCGCCCATCGCCAGCCCGGGTAGGCGCGGGCGGTGCAGGCGAAGGAGTGGGTCGCGACCCGGTCGCCCTCCATGGCGACGCCGAGGTGGTCGCCCACCGTGCCGGGCTCGGCGATCTCCTCGGCGGCGAGCCGGGCGACCTCCACGGCGGAGGTGAGGACGGCGTCGGACTTCGGGGCGGCCACCGGCGTCAGCTCCCGGCCTCGAACTGGTCGGCGACGGCCCGCAGCGCCTTGGCCAGCGTGGCGCCGTGGGCACGGTCGGGGTAGTGACCCTTGCGCAGCGACGTGGAGGTCTGGTCCAGCAGCGTGATGAGGTCCTCCACGACGACCACCATCTCCTCGGCCGGCTTGCGGTCCCGGAGCGTCAGCCCGCGGGAGACGGACGGAGGCGGGTCGAGCAGCCGCACGTGCAGCGCCTGGTCGCCCTTGCGACCGGCGACGATGTCGAACTCCACCCTGGTGCCGCGCGTGAGCGCCTCGACGCCTGCGGGCAGTGCGGTGCGGGGCACGAAGACGTCGTCGCCCTCGTCGCTGGAGAGGAAGCCGAAGCCCTTGTCCTCGTCGTAGAACCTGACCTTGCCGGTGGGCACGGGACACCTCACGAAGTGGTTGGGGGAGAAATGGAGCGGTCGCCCGAGGATATCGCCCCGCGGCGGGCGTGGCGAACGCCTTTGGCGCCCGTCGGCCGCTCAGGCCGCGAGCGCCACCGGCGAGCCGTCCTCGGTGCGTCCGCCCGCGCCCGCGGAGAGGAGGGCGGCATACCGTCCGCCGTGCTCCAGGAGCTGCTCGTGGGTGCCCTGCTCCACCACCCGGCCGGCCTCCAGGACGACGACGAGGTCGGCGTCGCGCACGGTGGAGAGTCGGTGGGCGATGGTGACGACGGTGCGGTCCCGGCCGACCCGGTCCAGGGCCGCCTGCACGGCGGCCTCGGTGCGGGTGTCGAGGGCGCTGGTGGCCTCGTCCAGGACCAGCACCTGGGGGTCGCGCAGCAGGGTGCGGGCCAGGGCGAGCCGCTGCTGCTCGCCCCCGGAGAACCGGTGCCCACGGGCCCCCACGACCGTGTCGTAGCCCTCGGGCAGCGAGACGAGGTGCTCGTGGATCTGCGCCTCGCGCGCCGCCTGCTCGATCTGCTCGTCGGTGGCCTCGGGCCGGGCCAGGCGCAGGTTGTCCCGCACGGTGGCGTGGAGCAGGTAGGTCTCCTGGGAGACGACCCCGACCACCGCGGCCCGCTCGACCGAGGGCAGCTCACGCAGGTCGATCCCGTCGAGCAGCACGCGGCCGTCGGTGGGGTCGTCGAGCCGGGTGAGCAGCGCGGCGAGCGTGCTCTTGCCCGACCCGGTGCGGCCGACCAGCGCGACGGTGGCCCCCGCCGGGACGACGAGGTCGACGTCGACGAGCGCGGGGCGGTCGGCGCCGGGGTGGCGGTAGCAGACCCCCTCGAGCCGCAGCTCGCCGCGGGCGTCGGCCGGGTCCAGGTGGCGGGCGGTCGCCGGGTCCGGTTCGGCGACCTCGACGGGCAGGTCGAGGTACTCGAAGATCCGGCTGAAGAGGGCCATCGAGGCGGTGACCTGGACGCCGACCGAGAGCAGCCCCATCACCGGCCGGAAGATGCCGGCCTGCAGCGCGGTGAAGGCGACCAGGGTGCCGATCGAGATGCCGGCCCCGGTCACCGGCAGCCCGGCGACGAGGTAGAGGGCGGCCGGCACGACGGCGAAGACGATGCCCATCGTGGCGGTCCGCCAGCGGCCGGCGATCTGCGCCGCGACCTCCAGGTCCAGCAGCCCCGCGCTGTGGTCGTGGAACCGCCCGGCGAGCCGCTCGCCGGCCCCCAGCGTCTTGCTGAGGCGTGCCCCGCTGACGGACAGGGACTCCTCGACCTGGGCGTGCAGGCCCGCGAGCGCCCGCTGCCGGCGGTCGGTGGCGTCGCGCCGCAGCCTGGCGACCGACCGGGTGACGACCACCGCCGGCGGGATGACGACGAGGGAGAGCAGCGCGAGGACCGGGCTCAGGACGACCATGGCGACCAGCGTCCCGACCACGGTGGCGACGTTGCCGGCCAGGGAGGTCGCGGTGGAGGTGACCACGCCCTGGAGGCCGGAGACGTCGTGGGTCAGCCGTGACTGGACCTCGCCGGACCGGGTCCGCGTGAAGAAGGCGAGCGGTTGGCGCTGCAGGGAGGTGAACAGGTCCGTCCGCAGCCGGTGCATGATCCGCTGCCCGACCGTGGTGCTGATCCAGGTCTGCAGCACGCCCAGCACGGCCGTGACGACGGCGGCGCCGACCATGAGGCCGACGAGCACGAGGAGGAGGCGCACGTCCTGCTCGGGGATCGCCACGTCGACGATCTCCTTGACGAGGAAGGGGGCGACGAGTCCGAGCGCCGAGCTGGTCAGGATGAGGGCGAGCACCACGCCGAGGGCACGGCGGTGCGGGGCGAAGAGGGCCAGGACACGGGGTCCGCTGACCGGGTGGGCAGCCAGCTGCGCGCGGTCGCGGGGGTCGGGGCGGGAGCCGGTGCCGGGGCCACGCCCGCCGCGTCCACCGTCGCCGCGCTCCCCCGGGCCGTGGCCGGAGGCGAGGGTCGAGAAGTCGTCCATGCAACCTCTCCTTCCGTGGGGGCCGGTCGTCGGTGCCGGCTGCGCAGAACACGCAGGGGTGACAACATAATGAGGTTGCCTCTTTATTTCCCCACCCCTAGGATCCGGGTATGCCGCGCCCCACCTCCCCACCGTCCGCGGACCCCCCGTCCGGGGACGGAGGGACGCCGCCCCATACCCGCGACCCCGGCGTCCCCGACCCCGCGGAGCTGAGCGAGGTCGACCTGCTCCTGCGCCTGGCGCGTCGCTGGCGCCGGGTCGGCGCGCGGGAGGCTGCGCGCCACGGCCTGACCCCCCACCAGGAGCGGGGCCTGCTCGCGGTGGCCCGCCTCACCCGGCGCGCCGGGGACCGCGGCCGCACCCCCGGTGCGCGCGTCTCCGCCCTGGCCGAGCACCTGGCCGTCGCCCCGCGGTCGGCCACGGAGGT
>DATISK010000206.1:0-10809 GCA_035581545.1 Ornithinimicrobium sp.
GCCCGAGATCGACTTCCCCGGCGACACGCCGCCCACCGACCTCGTCGTCGAGGACCTCCAGGTCGGCTCCGGCGCCGAGGCGACCGCGGGCGCCCAGATCTCGGCCCACTACGTCGGCGTGGCCTGGTCCACCGGCGAGGAGTTCGACGCGTCCTGGAACCGCGGCCAGCCGCTCGACTTCACCGTCGGCGTCGGCCAGGTCATCCAGGGCTGGGACCAGGGTCTGCTCGGCATGAAGGTCGGCGGCCGCCGCAAGATCACCATCCCGCCGCACCTGGGCTACGGCGACCGTGGTGCCGGCGGCGCGATCAAGGGCGGCGAGACCCTCATCTTCGTCGTGGACCTGGTCGACGTGCGCTGACCCCCGCACCGCCCATCAGCGGCGCCCCCGCCGGTCCTGACCGGCGGGGGCGCCGTTGCGTCGTGGCGTCCTGTCCTGGCGCGGTGCCGCCGCCGGCGTCCTGTCCCCGGGGCGGTGCCTCACCGGCGTGTCGTGCACGGTGCGGGTGCCGCTGCGGCGAGTCCCGTGCCGGGGCGCGGATCGTGCACAGGTGCCCGACGATCAGATCGTGGCCAGCCCCGGGCGCAGCAGGTGCAGGTTGAGCTCGCCGGAGAGCTGCTCCAGGGCCAGGATCCCCCGGACCGAGCTGCCGTGGGTGTCCAGCCTGGGGGAGTAGGCCGCGATCCCGCAGCGGCCCGGCACCGCGGCGATGATCCCGCCCGCGATGCCGCTCTTGCCGGGCAGACCGACGTCGGTGACCCACTCGCCGGCGTCGTCGTACATGCCGCAGGTCATCATCACCGACAGCACCTGGCGGGCCGCGAGGGGGCTGAGCACCCGCTCGTCGGTGCCCGGGACCATCCCGTCGTGCGCCAGGGTGGCGGCCATCCGCGCGAACTCCAGGGTGGTCGCCTCGATCGCGCACTGGCGGGTGTAACCCTCCACGACGTCGTGCGGCTCGCCCGGCAGCACGCCGAGCGCCTTGAGCAGGTGGGCGATGCCCAGGTTGCGGTGGGCGGCTCCCAGCTCCTGCTCCACGAGATCCTCGTTCACGCCCAGGTCCCGACCGGCCATCCGGGACAGCAGGTCGTGCAGCGCCCGGAAGCGTTCCTCCCCCGTCCGCCCCGGCAGCAGCGCGTGCACCGCGAGCGCCCCGGCGTTGATCATCGGGTTGTCCGGACGGTCCCCGGCCTCCAGGGAGATCCGGTTGAAGGCGTCGCCGGAGGGCTCGACGTCGACGTGGTCGAAGACGGTCTCGAGCCCGACCGTGTCGATCGCCAGCCCGTAGGCGAACGCCTTGGACATGGACTGCACCGGAAAGGGCACGTCGGCGTCCCCGGCCCCCACCCGTTCGTCCTCGCTGTCCACCAGCGCGAGCGCCGTCAGCTTCGGGTCGGCCGCCTGGTGCACCGGCAGCTCGTGCGCCTCCCCGTCGTCCACCTCGCGCACCCGGTCGACGATCCGGTCCATCAGCGCCTGCAGCTCGGTGGTGTCCACGCGCTCAGCCTAGGGCCGGCTCAGGAGTCCTGGTCCGGACGGAGCTGCGGACCCGGAGCGCGGACCATCCCGGCGGCGGCCCGCCCGGCCACCGCGGCGGCGACGAAGGAGGCGGCGTCCTCCTCCAGGCCCCGCCCCATCGTGGACAGGGGGACCGGAGGAGCGGAGAGCGCGTCGAGCACGCCCGCGACGGGAACGTCCACGGGCCGCAGGTGGGGCGCGGTGAGCACCAGGTCGGACACGGACCGGCGCACGGCACCCAGGCAGTCGTCGGTGGCCGCCCGTCCGGTCGGGCCGTGGGGGAGGGGGACGTCGGCCGGGTGGGCGAGCACCCTGCCGTAGGCCGTCGCGCTGTGGTGCGAGAGCCCGCGGTGGCGTGGACGCGGGTCGGCCTGGGAGACGCGGAGCGAGGCCACCGGACGGCCGCCGAGGACGGCGGCGGCGTTCAGGGCCTCGCCGGCGGACACTCCGGAGAACCCCCACCGGGTGCCGGTGCCGAGGTTGCCCGGGCCCTGGGCCACGACGACCAGGTCGGCACCGACGACGTGGTGGGCGGCCAGGAGGGCGCTGTGCACGGTGACCGACTCCAGGTCACCGCCGTAGGCCTGGCCCGCGGTGACGACCGCCTCCAGCCAGCCGGCCCCGCGCAGGGCGGCCACCGTCCGGGAGTAGGCGGCGGGCAGGGCACCGCCGTCGGTCATGACGTAGACGACCCGCAGGGTCGGGTCCGCCAGCCTCGCCCCGGCGAGCACCGCCGGGAGCGCGGAGTGCAGGTCGGCGGCGACGACCGGCATACCCCCCAGGTCGTCCGCGTCGACCAGCCGGCCGTGGTGCTCACCCTCCGGGTCGTCGACCCCCAGCACCATCGTCTGCAGGGGGGTGTAGCGCGCCTTCACCAGGTGTCCGGGCTCCTCGGCCTCGCGGGCCGGCCAGGCGTCCGGGCGGTCGGGCACGGCGACGACCAGGGCCAGTCCGCCGGTGCCCAGGGAGCGGTCCAGGGCGGTCGTGTTCAGCAGCACCCGGTCACCGGTCCGCGGGGTGCCCACGACGTCGGGGTAGGCCAGCGCCCGGAGGGTCTCGCCGTCGGGCGTCTCCACGTCCAGGAGCAGCACGCCCGACCACCCCGGGCCGGTCGCCCGCACGACACCCTCCCGCCACCGGATCACGCAGGCAGCCTAGTGGTGGGGACCGACGACCGCGGGACCCCGCCCGGTGCCTGCGGTTGCGGTGGGTCTTCGTACAGGTGTCGAGTAGCGTGTCGGTCATGGCGTCCCGCAGCACCCCGGCGAACAAGGGGCCCAGCCCCGCCGCGGCCAAGACCGAACGGCTCCTCAACCTCGTCATCGCCCTCCTGTCGACCCGGCAGCCGTTGTCGCGCGCACGGATCCGGCTGGCCGTCCCGGACTACGCCGCCGGCGGCGACGAGGCCTTCGAGCGGATGTTCGAGCGCGACAAGGACGAGCTGCGGGCCCTCGGGATCCCTCTGCGGACCGAGCCGATCGACCCGTTCTTCGACGACGAGCCCGGCTACCGGATCGACCAGCGCGAGTACGCCCTGCCGCAGATCGAGCTGGAACCGGACGAGGTGGCGGTCATCGGCCTGGCCAGCCGGATGTGGTCGCAGGCCTCGCTGGCCGGCCCGGCCGCGCAGGCCCTGCGCAAGCTGGACGCCGCCGGCCTCATCCGGGACGAGGCGTCGGTGGCCGGGCTGGAGCCGCTCCTGCACACCACCGAGCCGGCCTTCGACCCGGTCCGGGACGCGGTGCTGACCCGCACCGCGCTGTCCTTCGACTACCGCCGGGCCGGCGAGGCGGAGGCCGCGGTCCGGCGGGTGCAGCCGTGGGGGCTGACCAGCTGGCACGGACGCTGGTACCTCACCGGCCACGACGTCGACCGCGACGCACCCCGCGTCTTCCGGCTGGACCGCGTCGTGGGCCCGCCCCGGCGCACGGGCCGACCCGGCGCCTTCGCGGTGCCGGCCGACCACGACCCGCGCGCCATGATCCGGACCGCCTACGCCGACGACGCGGGGGAGCGCACCGAGGTGGTGCTGCGGGTGCGCGAGGGGAGCGCCTCGTCGCTGCGGCGCCGCGGCGAGGTGGTGCCCGGGGAGGACGGCTGGGACGAGCTGAGGGTGTCGGTGGGTGGCACCGCCGCGCTCGCCCAGGAGATCGCGGCGGCCGGTCCCGACGTGCGGGTCGTCGCTCCCGGGGAGGTGCGCGAGCAGGTCGTGGCCGCGCTCGCCGCCGTCGTCACGGCCCACGGTGGGGAGGAGCGCTGATGGTCACCTACGAGAGCGCCACCAGCCGGCTGGGTCGGCTGCTGACCATGGTGCCCTGGCTGCTCAACCGTCAGGGCATCGACCTGGCCGAGGCGGCCGCCCAGCTGGGGACCAGCGTCGACCAGGTCGTGGCCGACCTGCAGCTGCTCTTCGTCTGCGGCCTGCCGGGCCACTACCCCGACGACCTCATCGAGGCCTCCTGGGAGGACGGCAAGGTGCACGTCGCCAACGCCGACACCATCGCCCGCCCGCTGCGGCTGGGGCGCGACGAGGCCCTCGCCCTCATCGTGGCGCTGCGCGCCCTGGCCGACACCCCGGGGCTGACCGACCGCGGCGCGATCGACCGGGCCCTGGCCAAGCTCGAGACCGCCGCCGGCGACGCCGCCACCTCCGCGGACCAGCTGCAGGTCACCCTCGAGCAGCCGCTGAGCCCGGAGCTGGCCGACCGTCTGCGACGGGCGATCACCGGGCAGCGGCGCGTCCATCTGCGCTACACCGTGGCCAGCCGGGACGAGACCACCGAGCGGGACGTCGACCCGATCAGGGTGGCCGCCGTCGACGGCCGCTGGTACCTGGAGGGCTGGTGCCACCGGGCGCGCGGCGTCCGGCTGTTCCGGCTCGACCGGGTCGAGGACCTGCAGCTGCTGGACGTCGACGGCACCCCGCCCGTGGACCTCCCGCCCCGCGACCTGGGGTCCGGCGTCTACCGGGCCGCACCGGACGACCTGCGGGTGCACCTGGAGGTCGACGCGCGGGCCGCGTGGATCACCGAGACCTTCCCGGTGGAGCAGGTGGAGCGACGTGGGGACGGCGTGCTCGAGGTGGTCCTCCCGGTCGCGGACCCGGCCTGGCTGCACCGGTTGGTGCGCCGCGAGGCCGGCGCCGTCCGCGTGACGGCGCCGCCCGAGGTCGTCGCCGACGTGGCCAGGCTGGCCCAGGACGCGGTGACCGGGCACCGGGACCCGGCCCGGATAGACTGACGGCGTCCGCGCCCGGCGCCGTGACCGCTCCCGGAAGGGGAACACACCATGCGCATCCAGATCTGGCACATCGTCGTCCTCGTGATCGCCTTCGTCCTGCTCTTCGGCTGGAAGAACCTGCCCAACGTCTCCCGCAGCCTGGGTGAGTCGATGCGGGTCTTCAAGTCCGAGGTCGACCAGATGAAGGACGAGAACGAGGCCCGCAAGGGCCGCTCGCAGGACACGGCGCTCCCCGGCGGTGAGGACGAGCTGGACGGGCGCGCCCCGCGCGAGCCGCGCGGCGGTCAGGTCGACGACCGCCGCGCCGGCACGGCGCACGAGGACCACCGCCAGGTGCTCGACGGCGACCCCGACGTCGACGGCCGTGACGGCCGCGACCCGCGCGTCTGACCCGTCGAGATCGAGGCGCACCACCCGCCCGTGGCCCGCGGTCGCCGGTCGAGCAACCCCGAGGGACGGATGTCCCTGGGGGCGCACTTCCGTGAGCTGCGCAACCGGCTGCTGATCTCCACCGTCGCCGTCGTCGCCCTCAGCGTCGTCGGCTGGTACTGGTACCAGGACATCATCGACGTCGTCGCCGCCCCCGTGCAGCGCGTGGCGCAGGAGCGCGGGGACGAGCTGGTCACCCTGCGCTTCCAGAACATCACCGAACCCTTCGCCACCCAGCTCAAGGTGGCGATCTTCAGCGGGATCCTGCTGGCCAGCCCGGTGTGGCTGTGGCAGGCCTGGGCCTTCCTGCTGCCCGGTCTGACCCGCCCGGAGAAGCGGATCGCCCTGGTCTACTTCTTCGTCAGCATCCCGCTGTTCCTCGCCGGCGCGGCGCTGGCCGCGTTCACCTTCCCCCGCCTGGTCGCCATCCTGCTGAGCTTCACGCCCGAGGGCGTGGCCAACATCCAGGGGATGTCGGAGTTCCTGTCCCTGGTGCTCTACTTCATGCTCGCCTTCGGGCTGGCCTTCCTGCTGCCGGTCGTACTGGTCGCGCTCAACCAGATGCGGATCCTCTCGGCCCGGGCGATGCTGAGGAGCTGGCGGGTGACCCTGTTCGCCATCCTCGTCTTCTCGGCGTTCATGACCCCCGACCCCTCCGCCTGGACGATGCTGGCGATGGCCGCCCCGGTCTTCTTCCTGTTCTGGTGCGCCGTGGGCGTCGCGTTCCTCCTCGAGCGGCGCCGCCGCCGGCGCGGTGACGACCCCGCCGACCGCTACGCCAAGCTCTCGCCCGGCGAGGCCACCCCCCTGTCATGAGGTATGCCGTCGCGCACGGACGGCGCTCCGGGCGCGGCGGCGCCGCGGCCCTGGGGACGCAGGCGGTGCGCGCGCTGCGGGCGGCCGGGCACGACGTGGTCGAGATCACCGCCGGCTCCCGCGAGGAGGCGCAGGAGCGATGCCGGGCCCAGGTGCAGGCGGGGGTCGACGTGCTCGTCGTGGCGGGCGGCGACGGCATCGTCAGCCTGGCGGCCGACCTGTGCGTCGGCACCGCGACGGCGGTGGGGATCCTGCCGGCGGGCACCGGGAACGACAACGCGCGCTCGCTCGCCGTCCCGCTTCACGCCGCGGGGGCCCTGGACGTCCTGCTGGGCGGCCGTCGCCGCAGCGTGGACGTGCTGCGCGTCGAGGAGCTCGACCGGCACGTGCTGGGCTCGGTCAACGCGGGCCTGGACGCGCGCATCGCCCACCGGGCCACGCTGCTGCCGAGGCACCTCGGGGCGCTGAGCTACACCGTCGCGGCGCTGGTGGAGATCGGGCGGCTGCCCCGCACGCCGCCCCTGCGCTACCGGCTGACCATCGACCCCGACGGCGGCACGCCGCAGACCGAGGAGCTGGACGCCCTCGTCGTGGTGCCGGCCAACATGCCCTTCGTCGGCGGCGGCCTGAAGGTCGCCCCCGACGCCGACCCGGCCGACGGGTTGCTCGACCTGGTCGTCATCCGTCCCCTGTCACCGGGCCGCGCCCTGACCCTGCTGCGCGCGGTCCGGGCGGGACGTCATACCCGCCTGCCCGAGGTCGAGGTGCGGCGCACCCACCAGGTGCGCGTGGAGGGTCCGGCGGACGTCCTGGCCCACGGTGACGGCGAGGCCCTGGCACCGCTGCCGCTGACGGTGCGGGTCGTGCCGTCGGCCCTGCAGGTCCTCGTCCCGGCCCTGACATAGCCTGGGGCCATGGCCAGCCCCGCAGAGCGATACGCCCAGGCCCGCGCCCGCGCCGCCCGGCAGGCCTCGGCGGCCGGCCGCTTCGCCGACGGCCTCGGGTTCGACCTCGACCCCTTCCAGGTGCAGGCCCTGGAGGCCGTGCAGGAGGGATCCGGCGTGCTCGTCGCGGCCCCGACCGGGGCCGGCAAGACGGTGGTGGGGGAGTTCGCGGTGTTCCTGGCGCTGGAGACCGGGCGCAAGGCGTTCTACACCACCCCGATCAAGGCGCTGTCCAACCAGAAGTACCACGACCTCGTCGCCCGGCACGGCGCCCAGAACGTCGGCCTGCTCACCGGTGACTCCTCGGTCAACGGCGAGGCGCCCGTCGTCGTCATGACGACCGAGGTGCTGCGCAACATGATGTACAGCTCCTCGCCGACCCTCACCGGCCTGGGCTACGTCGTCATGGACGAGGTGCACTACCTGGCCGACCGCTTCCGCGGGGCGGTGTGGGAGGAGGTCATCATCCACCTGCCCGAGTCGGTGCAGGTGGTCTCCCTGTCGGCGACGGTGAGCAACGCCGAGGAGTTCGGCGACTGGCTGCGCACCGTGCGCGGCAACACCGAGGTCATCGTCGCCGAGCACCGGCCCGTCCCGCTGTGGCAGCACATGATGGTCGGCACCCAGATGTACGACCTGTTCGTCACCGACGGCGGCGCCGAGGGGAGTACGAGGGTCAACCCCGCTCTGCTGCAACGGATCGAGCAGGCCGAGCGCTCCACCGGGTGGACCCGCGAGGACGCCGGGGGCCCGCGGGGGCGGCGAGGCGCGGTGCGGGGCAGGTATGCCGACCACCGCGGTCGTGACGACCGGCGAGGGGGTCGGGGCGGACGAGGTCGCCCGGAGCGGACCGACCGGGCCGACCGGGGCCGGCGCACCGACGACGTCGTGCCCGTCAGCGAGCGGGGGGCCCTGCCCGGAGGGGTGGCCAGCCGCGCCCAGGTGGTGGAACGGCTGGACCGCGAGGGCCTGCTGCCGGCGATCACCTTCATCTTCAGCCGGGCCGGGTGCGACGCCGCGGTGGGGCAGCTGCTCGGCCGCGGCATGCGGCTCGTCCCCGAGGAGGAGGGTCGACGGATCCGTCAGCTGGTCGGCGAACGGATCGCCGAGGTCGACCCCGCCGACCTGGGGGTGCTCGGCTACCACGACTTCGTGGAGGGTCTGTCCCGCGGTTTCGCCGCCCACCACGCGGGGATGCTGCCGCTGTTCCGGGAGATCGTCGAGGAGCTGTTCACCGCCGGACGGGTGCGCGCGGTCTTCGCCACCGAGACGCTGGCGCTCGGGATCAACATGCCGGCCCGCAGCGTCGTGCTGGAGAAGCTGGTCAAGTTCAACGGGGAGTCGCACGCCCCGGTCACCCCGGCCGAGTACACCCAGCTCACCGGCCGTGCGGGGCGACGGGGCATCGACGTGGAGGGGCACGGCGTCGTGCTGTGGCGTCGGGGGGTCGACCCGCTCGACGTGGCCGGCCTGGCCTCGACCCGGACCTATCCGCTGCGCAGCTCCTTCCGTCCCAGCTCCAACATGGCCGTGAACCTCGTCGCGCAGTACGGCCGGTCCGCCGCGCACGAGCTCCTGCAGAGCAGCTTCGCCCAGTTCCAGGCCGACCGGTCGGTGGTCGGGCTGACCCGGCGGACGAAGGAGAACCAGGAGGCGCTCGACGGCTACGAGGAGGCGATGGCCTGCGACCGCGGGGACTTCCGCGAGTACGGCCGGCTGCGGCACGAGCTGGGTGAGCTGGAGAAGAAGCAGGCCAGACGCCGGCAGGCGTCCCGCCGGGCCGACATCGCCACCGCGCTCGACGACCTGGCGGTCGGGGACGTCGTGCGGCTCGAGGGCTCCCGCAAGGGCACGATGGCGGTCGTGCTGCCGACCTCCCGGGCGAGGACCAGCGGCGGCGAGCCGACCGCCCTGACCTCCAACGGCAGCCTGCACACCCTCACCGTCGCCGGCTTCCGCGACGTGCCCGACGTCATCGGCACCCTGAAGGTGCCCGCCCACTTCAACGCGCGCAGCCCCCGGGCACGCAAGGACCTCGCCTCGGCGCTGCGCGAGAAGGTGCACGAGCCGGTGCCCGGCCGGGGCGGCTCCCGGGCCCGCACGCGGACGGACGGGGACGAGGAGGGGGACGGGGTCGGCACGGCATACCCCTCCTCGCTCGAGACGCGCGTCGACGAGCTGCGCGCGCAGCTGAAGGCCCACCCCTCGCACTCCTGTCCCGACCGGGAGGAGCACGCCCGCTGGGCCGCCCGGTGGTGGCAGCTGCGCCGCGAGACCGACGACCTGCAGCGCCGCGTCTCGGAGCGGACCAACACCGTGGCCAAGACCTTCGAGCGGATCTGCGACCTGCTCTCCACCCTGGGCTACCTCACGCCCGACGGGCAGGAGGTCACCGAGGAGGGGCAGCGGCTGCGCCGGATCTACACCGAGCTCGACCTGGTCGTCGCCGAGGCCCTGCGCCGCGACAGCTGGCAGCGGCTCTCCGGAGCAGACCTGGCCGCGGTCGTGTCCGCGCTCGTGCACGAGGCCCGGGGCGACGACGTCGGTGAGACAAGGATGCCGGGCGTCGAGGTCGAGGAGGCGCTGGGGGAGATCGGTGCCATCTGGCGCGAGGTGTCCACCCTCAAGGTCGAGCACCGGCTCGAGCCCGACCGTGAGCCCGACCCCGGGATCGCCTGGATGGTGCACCGGTGGGCCTCCGGGCGCGGGCTGGAGGAGGTGCTGCGCGACGGCTCGCTGTCGGCCGGCGACTTCGTGCGCCGCTGCAAGCAGGTCGTGGACCTGCTGGGCCAGATCGCCCAGGCCGCCGACCCGCCCGTGGCCCGCACGGCCCGGCGCGCCTCCGCCGCCGTGCTGCGCGGCGTCGTCGCCGCCGACCGGCTCGACTGACCCTCACCACCACCTGTCAGCACCCCGACCCGAGGAGAAACCCGTGACCGAGATCGTCGTCTGCTCCCCCCTGCGCACCCCGGTGGGCGGCTTCCTGGGCTCGCTGGCCGGCCTGTCGGCCGCCGACCTGGGCACCCAGCTGCTCACCGCGCTGCTCGAGCGCACCGGCCTGCAGGACGGCGACGTCGACGACGTGGTGGTCGGCAACGCCAACCCGTCGGGCGAGATCCCCGCGCTGGGTCGCATCCTGGCGCTCAACACGGGGCTGGACTCCGCGCCGGGCATGCAGCTGGACCGTCGCTGCGGCTCGGGCCTGCAGGCGGTGCTGACCGCCGCCTCGCAGATCGCCGCCGGCGCGGGCACGCTGATCGTCGCCGGGGGAGCGGAGTCGATGAGCCAGGTCGAGCACTACGCGCTGCTCCGCCAGGGGGTGAAGGGCACCGGCGTCGAGCTGGCCGACCGGCTCGCCCGGGCCCGCTCCACCGCCGGCGGCGAGCACCATCCCGTCCCCGGCGGCATGATCGAGACGGCCGAGAACCTGCGGCGCGAGTACTCCCTCTCCCGGGAGGCCCAGGACGAGTACGCCGTCCGCTCCCAGCGGCTCGCGGCCGAGGCCCAGGCGGAGGGCCGCTTCGCCGGAGAGATGGTCCCGGTGGAGGTGACCACCCGCAAGGGCACCACGGTGGTCGACACCGACGAGCACATCCGCCCCGGCACCACCCTCGAGGTGCTCTCCGGGCTCCGGCCGATCCTGGGCCGGCAGGACGGGGCGGCCACGGTCACGGCCGGCAACGCGAGCGGGCAGAACGACGCCGCCGCCCTGTGCGTGGTCACCACCCGGGAGCAGGCCGAGGCCAAGGGCCTGACGCCGGTGCTGGCGCTGCGCTCCTGGGCGGTGGCCGGGGTCGCGCCCGAGACGATGGGCATCGGCCCCGTCCCCGCCTCGGCGGCCGCGCTGGAGCGGGCCGGGCT
>DATISK010000207.1:0-2203 GCA_035581545.1 Ornithinimicrobium sp.
ACCCGGCCGCGGAGGATGACGCAGGCGCTGCGGCGCTGGACAATGCTGCGATGGAGTTCGGCACCGACTGATGGCATCCGAGAGCACCACCAACCAGGGCGCGCTCTGGGGCGGCCGGTTCGCGGAAGGGCCGTCGCCGGAGCTCGTGGCGCTGTCGCGGTCGACCCACTTCGACTGGCGGCTGACGCCCTACGACCTCGCGGGCTCCCACGCCCACGCCAACGCACTGCATGCCGCCGGCCTGCTCAGTGACGAGGACGTCGCCGAGCTGCACCGGGGCCTGGACGCGCTGGGGGAGCGGTACGCCGACGGCACGCTCCGCCCCGACCCGTCCGACGAGGACGTCCACGGCGCCCTCGAGCGGCTTCTCCTCGAGGAGGTCGGGGCCGACGTCGGTGGGCGCCTGCGGGCCGGGCGCAGCCGCAACGACCAGGTGGCCACCCTGTTCAAGGCCTTCCTGCGCGACCACGCCCGGGTCGTCGCCGCCCAGCTGCTCGACCTCGTGGAGGTCCTGGCCCGTCAGGCCCGGGCCCACCTCGACGTGATCATGCCGGGCCGCACCCACCTCCAGCACGCCCAGCCGGTGCTGCTCGCCCACCACCTGCTCGCCCACGCCTGGCCGCTGCTGCGCGACGTCGACCGGCTGCGCGACTGGGACGACCGCGTGGCCGCGGAGTCGCCGTACGGCTCGGGGGCGCTGGCCGGTTCCACCCTCGGCCTCGACCCGGAGGCGGTGGCCGCGGAGCTCGGGTTCACCGGCTCCAGCGCCAACTCCATCGACGGCACCGCGGCCCGCGACTTCGTCGCCGAGTTCGCCTTCGTGACCGCCATGGCCGGGGTGGACGTGAGCCGGTTGGCGGAGGAGGTCATCCTCTGGTCGACGCGCGAGTTCGGCTTCGTCACCCTGCACGACTCCTGGTCGACCGGGTCGAGCATCATGCCGCAGAAGAAGAACCCCGACATCGCCGAGCTGGCCCGCGGCAAGGCCGGGCGACTGGTCGGCAACCTCAGCGGCGTGATGACCACGCTCAAGGCGCTGCCGCTCGCCTACAACCGGGACCTCCAGGAGGACAAGGAGCCGGTCTTCGACTCCGTGGACACCCTCGAGGTGCTGCTGCCCGCCTTCACGGGGATGGTCGCCACCCTCACCTTCGACGGCGCCCGGATGGCCGAGCTGGCCCCCCAGGGCTTCTCGCTGGCCACCGACGTCGCGGAGTGGCTGGTGCGGGAGGGTGTGCCGTTCCGGGTCGCCCACGAGGTGGCCGGCGCCTGCGTCCGGCGCTGCGAGGAGCTCGGCCTGGAGCTCCACGAGCTCACCGACGACCAGTTCGCCGAGATCTCCCCGGACCTCACTCCGGCGGTCCGCGACGTGCTGACCGCGGAGGGCTCCGTCGCCGCGCGGACGGGGCGGGGAGGCACGGCACCCGTGCGCGTCCGGGAGCAGCTGGCGGAGCTCGCCGCGGCTGTCGATCGTCACCGTGAGCGGCTCGCCTGAGCTGCGCGCCCTGCTCGAGGGTCCTGTCCTCGAGGTGGCGCCGCGCCTGCTGGGGGCCACGTTGCGGCACGGCGGGGTGGCCGTCCGGCTGACGGAGGTCGAGGCGTACGACGGAGCCGACGACCCCGGCTCCCACGCCTTCCGAGGGCGTACGCCCCGCAACGAGGTGATGTTCGGACCGGCCGGTCGGCTGTACGTCTACTTCACCTACGGCATGCACCACTGCTGCAACGTGGTGACGGGCCGGGAGGGACGGGCCAGCGCGGTGCTGCTCCGCGCCGGGGAGGTCGTGACTGGCGTCGACGTAGCGCGGACCCGCCGTCCCGGTGCGTCCGCCCGTGACCTGGCCAGAGGGCCCGCACGACTGTGCCGCGCGCTCGGCATCGACCGGGACCAGGACGGGGCGGACCTCACGCAGGGGCCGGAGCTGCAGCTGCCGGAGGCGGCGGCGGGCCCCGTCTCGACCGGGCCGCGCGTCGGCTTGCGGGGGGCCCCGGACCGGCCCTGGCGGTTCTGGCTGACGGGGGAGCGGAGCGTGTCGACCTACCGCCCGGCCGCTCCCCGCAAGGGGAGGACCCCCCCGATTTGAGCGAGCCCGGGACCCTTTGCTAGCGTTCCTCTTGTCGCCGCAAGCGGCTCCCGGATCTGGTCGAAAGACCACACGAGACGGGTGCCTGCATGTGCGGCCCCGGCGAGATCGCCCCCGAG
>DATISK010000208.1:0-13724 GCA_035581545.1 Ornithinimicrobium sp.
GGCGGGATCCTGCTCAACGGCGTGGCCACCGGGATGTACATCGGCTCCCAGTTCGGCCCCGGCCCCCGCGACGGCCTGATGACCGGGCTGGCCCGGGTCAGCGGTCGCTCGATCCGGCTGGTCCGCACGGTCCTCGAGGTGTCGGTGGTGGCCGTGGGCTGGGTGCTCGGCGGCGTCGTCGGCGTCGGCACCGTGCTCTACGCGGTCCTCATCGGGCCGCTCGCGCAGCTCTTCCTGCCGATCTTCACCGTCGAGCTGCCACCGCGGGGCCGGACGCCGTGACGCCCGCCGCGCCCGACGGGGGAGGCGCGGTGCGGCATACCCCTCCACCGTGGGTCCTCACGCTGACCCTGGCGACCCTGTCGATGATCGGCCCGTTCACCATCGACACCATCTTTCCCGGGTTCGCCCAGATGGGTGACGACTTCGACGTGAGCCCGGCGGCGCTGCAGCAGGTGACGAGCCTCTATCTGCTGGCGTTCGCGCTGATGAGCGTGGTGCACGGGCCGCTGTCGGACGCGCTGGGGCGCCGCCCGGTGATGCTCATGGGTCTGGGCGGGTATGTGGTGGCCTCCGTCGCCTGCGCGCTCGCCCCGTCCCTCGGCTGGCTGCTCGTCGCCCGCGTCGTCCAGGGGCTCTTCGCCGGTGCCGCGACGATCGTCAGCCGGGCGGTGATCAGGGACCTGTTCTCCGGGGCCGAGGCGCAGCGGCTGATGAGCCAGGTGATGATGATCTTCGCGGCCGCGCCGGCGTTCGCCCCGGTCCTGGGCGGATGGATCCTGCAGTGGGGGCCCTGGCCCTGGATCTTCTGGTTCGTCGGGGCCTACGGGGTCCTGGCCGCCCTGCTCGTGGTGTTCGTCCTGCCCGAGAGCCTGCCCCCGCAGGAGCGGCAGCCGCTGCGGCCGGGCGCGGTCGTCGGCGGTCTGCTGCACGTGGCGCGGTCGTGGCCCTTCGAGCGGCTGGCGCTGGCGGCGGCGTTCGTGATGTCGGGCTACTTCGTCTACGTCGTCGGGGCCCCGATCGTCGTCCTCGACCTGCTGGGCCTGGGCGAGCAGGACTTCTGGAGGCTCTTCGTGCCCCAGATCGGCGGGTTCGTCCTGGGGGCCTGGCTGACCGGGCGGCTGGCCGACCGGGTCCACGAGCAGCGGCTGATCGACGTGGCGATGGGTGGGCTGGTCCTGGCCGCCACCGTCAACGTGGTCCTGGCCGCGCTCGCCCCCTCGCTGCCCTGGGCGGTGGTCGGGCCGACGCTGATGGGCGTGGTCATCGGGGTGGTCTTCCCCCTGCTCCAGCTGGAGATGCTGGACCTGTTCCCCTCGCACCGGGGCTCGGCGGCGTCGATGGCCTCGTTCGCCGCGCTGACCTTCAACGCCCTGCTGGCCGGGGCGATCATCCCGCTGGTGTCGGCCACCCTGCTGACGACCGCGCTGGCCAGCGCCGCGCTGGGGCTGTCGGGGGTCGGGATGTGGGTGTGGCACCGGGCCGCCGGGCGCAGCTCCGCCGGGTGACGCCGGGTGGCCGTGGCGTCCGGGGCTTCTGCTCAGCCGCCGGACGGCTTGCGCACCTCGGAGGGGTCGACCTCCCCCTGCCGCAGCAGCTCCACCCCGGCGCGGAGCAGGTCGTCCATCGGCTCCCCGCGCTCGAGGCGGGCCAGGATGGTCGCCCGCATCCGGGGGTCCCAGAACTTGCGCAGGTGGGTGGCGATCTCCTCGGCCGCCCGCTCCGGCGGGTGGTGCGCCATGGCCCGCGCGATGTCGTGGCCCATCCGCACGTCGGGCGGCTGGTGCTGACGATCCTGGGCGTCGACCGCCTCGCCGGCCGGCGGCCCCTGGGTGGGCACCGGGTCGGCGTCGGTCGGGGCGTCGAGGTCGGGGCCGTCGTTCACCGCGACGCCCCTGCCGGCTCGGGGTCGACCCGGTCCGCGCCCGCACCCGTGCCCCGGGCGTCGTCCTCGCCCTCGGACCGCGCGGCGTTGGCCACGGCGACCTGCACCGCGGTGACCTTGTACTCCGGGCAGTTGGTCGCCCAGTCGGAGTTCTCCGTCGTCACCACGTTGGCCCCGGTCACCGGGTGGTGGAAGGTCGTGTAGACCACGCCCGGCTGCATCCGCTCGGACACCTGGGCGGTGAGCGACGTCGTGCCGACCCGGCTGGACAGCTCGACCCGGTCGCCGGAGCGGATGCCGCGCAGCTCGGCGTCCGAGGGGTGGATCTCCAGCACGTCCTCCGGGTGCCAGGTGCTGTTCGCGGTGCGCCGCGTCTGCGCGCCGACGTTGTACTGGCTGAGGATCCGCCCCGTGGTGAGGATGAGCGGGAAGCGGCGGTTGGTCGTCTCCGTCGTGGGCACGAACACCGTCGGCACGAGGCGGCCGCGGCCCCGCACGAACGTCTCGACGTGCATCGTCGGCGTCCCCCTCGGGGACGCCTCGTCCACCGGCCACTGCATGCTGCCCTCGGCGTCCAGCCGCGCGAAGCTCACCCCGGCGAACGTCGGCGTCGTCGCGGCGATCTCGTCCATGATCTGCGCCGGCTCGTCGTAGTGCATCGGGTAGCCCATCGCGGTCGCGATCTCGCAGACCACCTGCCACTCGTCCTTGCCGACCTTGGAGGGCATGATCGGGCGCACCCGGCCCAGGCGCCGCTCGGCGTTGGTGAAGGTGCCGTCCTTCTCCAGGAAGCTGCTGCCCGGCAGGAAGACGTGGGCGTAGCGGGCCGTCTCGTTGAGGAAGAGGTCCTGCACGACGACCAGCTCCATCGAGGTCAGCGCCGCCCGCACGTGCGTCAGGTTGGGGTCGGACTGGGCGATGTCCTCCCCCTGGACGTACAGCCCCCGGAACGTCCCGCCGATCGCGGCGTCGAACATGTTCGGGATGCGCAGACCCGGCTCGGGGTCGAGCGTGACCTTCCACAGGTCCTCGTAGATCGCGCGCACCTCGGGCCGCGAGATGTGCCGGTAGCCGGGCAGCTCGTGCGGGAAGGACCCCATGTCGCAGGAGCCCTGGACGTTGTTCTGGCCACGGAGCGGGTTGACGCCCACGCCCTTGCGACCGATGTTGCCGGTGAGCATCGCCAGGTTGGCCAGACCCATGACCATCGTCGAGCCCTGGCTGTGCTCGGTGACGCCCAGCCCGTAGTAGATCGAGCCGTTGGGCGCCGTCGCGTAGAGGCGGGCGGCCGCGCGCACCTGGTCAGGATCGAGCCCGGTGGCCACCGCCGTGGCCTCCGGGGAGTTCTCCGGCCGGGCCGCGAACTCCAGGTAGGTCTCCACGTCCTCGCAGCGGTCCCGCAGGAACTCCTCGTCGGCCAGCCCCTCGGTGACGACGACGTGGGCCATCGCGTTGATGAACGCCACGTTGGACCCCGGCAGCAGGGGCAGGTGGGAGGCCGCCTCCACGTGGGGGGAGCGGACCAGGTCGATCCGGCGCGGGTCGGCGACGATGATCTGGGCGCCCTGCCGCAGGCGCTGCTTGAGGCGGGAGGCGAACACCGGGTGGGCGTCGGTGGGGTTGGCCCCGATGAGCAGGACGACGTCGGTGTGGTCGACCGACTCGAAGTCCTGCGTGCCCGCGGAGGTGCCGAAGGTCTGGTTGAGCCCGTAGCCGGTCGGGCTGTGGCACACCCGCGCGCAGGTGTCGACGTTGTTGTTGCCGAAGGCCGCGCGCACCATCTTCTGGACGACGTAGACCTCCTCGTTGGTGCACCGGGAGGAGGAGATGCCTCCGACCGCGCCCACGCCATACCTCTCCTGGATCCCCCGGAACCCGTCCGCGACGCGCCGGATCGCCTCGTCCCAGGACACGACCCGCCACTCCTCCTCGATCGAGTCGCGCACCATCGGGTGCAGCTGGCGGTCGTCGTGGTTGGTGTAGCCGTAGGCGAACCGCCCCTTGACGCAGGAGTGCCCCTCGTTGGCGCCGCCGGAGCGGGCGGGGACCATCCGGACCACCTCGGGGACGGTCGCCGCCTCCCCCTCGGCCGGTGCGCCGTCGACCGGCCGGTCCTGGATCTCGGCCCGGAAGGTGCAGCCCACGCCGCAGTAGGCGCACGTCGTCTCCACCACCCGGGTGGGCATCCCCAGCTGGACCAGCGAGCGCTCCACCAGCGCCTCCGTCGGGCAGGCCTGGACGCAGGCGCCGCAGCTGACGCACTCGCTGCCGAACATGTCGGTCGGTCCGGGGGCGATCCGCGACCCGAAGCCGCGACCCTCGACCGTCAGCGCGAACGTCCCCTGGATGTCGGCGCAGGCCCGGACGCACCGCGAGCAGACGATGCACGCCTGCGGGTCGTAGTCGAAGTAGGGGTTGGACGTGTCGCGCGCCTCGCCCCCGTCCACGTGGTGGGCCAGGCCCGCCCTCGCCATCGCGAGCACGTCCGGGCGCCCCGTCGCAGGACTGTCGACGAACGCCTCGGTGGTGCCCTCCTGGTCCTCCGGCCCGGGTGGCGTCGGCAGTCCGTAGCGCACCTGCGTGATCCCGGTCCGCCGCGCCATCTCCTGGACCTGGCAGGTCCCCCGTGCGCACCCGGGGCAGTCGGTGGGGTGGTCGGAGAGATAGAGCTCCATGACGCCCCGGCGCAGCCGCCGGACCTGGTCGGTGGCCGTGCGGACGACCATGCCGTCCGCGCACGGCGTGGTGCACGAGGCCGGGGTCCCCTTCGCCCCGTCGACCTCCACCACGCACAGCCGGCAGGACCCGAAGGCACCCATCGAGTCGGTCGCGCACAGGCTGGGCACGTCGGTGCCGGCCTCCCGCGCCGCGCGCAGGACGGAGGTGCCGGCCGGCACCTCGACCTCGCGGTCGTCGATGGTCACCCGGACCGTGCCGTCGGCCCTCACCGCGGGGGTGCCGAGGTCGGGCTCGGGGGCGTATGCGGTGCCCGCCGGGCGGTGCGGGGTGAGGGTCATGGCACGCTCCTGGTGGTGCTGGCGGCTGCCGCGGTGTCGGTGGTGAAGTCCTCGGGGAAGTGCCGCAGGGCGCTGCGCACCGGCATCGGCGTCAGCCCGCCCATCGCGCACAGCGACCCGCTCGTCATCGTGGCGCACAGGTCCTCCAGCAGGACCAGCGCCTCCTCCCGCTCCGCCGGCGGGCCGACCCGGATCCGGTCGATCGTCTCCACCCCACGGGTCGAGCCGATCCGGCAGGGAGTGCACTTGCCGCAGGACTCGGCCGCGCAGAACTCCATCGCGAAGCGGGCCATCCGCGCCGCGTCGAAGGTGTCGTCGAAGACCACGATCCCGCCGTGGCCGAGCATGCCGCCGACCTCGGCGAGCGTCTCGTAGCCGGCGGCCACGTCGAGGCCGTCGGCCGGCAGGTAGGCGCCCAGCGGCCCGCCCACCTGGACCGCCCGCACGGGACGTCCGGTCCGGGTGCCGCCGCCGAAGTCCTCGACCAGCTCGCGCAGGCTGGTGCCCAGGTCTGCCTCGACGAGCCCTCCGCGGGCGATGTTGCCCGCCAGCTGGAAGACCTGGGTGCCGCGGGAGCGGCCGTCACCGGCCGCGGCGTAGGCCGCCCCACCACCGGTGAGGATGGCCGGGACGGCCGCGAGGGTGAGCACGTTGTTGACGACGGTGGGCCGCCCCCACAGCCCGGACAGCGCGGGGATCGGGGGCTTGGCGCGGACCTCGCCGCGCCGGCCCTCGATCGACTCGAGCATCGAGGTCTCCTCGCCGCAGATGTAGGCCCCGGCGCCGCGGCGCAGGTGGACGCGGAAGGCCCGGCCGCTGCCGAGGACGTCGTCGCCGAGGTAGCCGGCACCGGTCGCCAGGGAGATGGCCTCCGTGAGGGTGGCGATGGCGTCGGGATACTCGCTGCGGCAGTAGATGTAGCCCTCGGTGGCCCCGACGGCGACCGCGGCGACCGCCATCCCCTCGAGCAGGGTGAACGGGTCGCCCTCGGCGAGGATGCGGTCGGCGAAGGTGCCGGAGTCGCCCTCGTCGAGGTTGCAGGCCACGAACTTCTGGTCGGCCTCGGCCTCGAGCACCGTGCGCCACTTGATCCCGGTGGGGAAGCCGGCCCCTCCCCGTCCACGCAGCCCGGAGGCGACGACCTCCTCGACGACCTCGGCCGGGTCCAGCTCCAGGGCCCGCCGCAACCCCTGCCAGCCCCCGGCGTCGACGTAGGCGGTGAGGTCGGTGGGCTCGGCCCGGCCCAGCCGCGCGCAGCTCACCCGGTGCTGCGCGCTCAGCCACGGGTCCTCCTCGACGGGACCCAGGTGGTCACCCACGGCCACCCCCTCGAGCATCCCGCCGGCGACCAGCGCCGGGACGTCCGTCGCGACGACGTTGGCGTAGCCGACCCGCCCGCCCGGCGTCTCCACCTCCACGAGCGGCTCGCGCCACAGCATGCCGCGGGTCCCGTTGCGGCGCACCGTGACCCCCGGCTGCTGCGCCAGCGCCGCAGCCACCTCGTCGGCGCCCACCGCACGGGCCGAGCTGTCCCTGGGCACCCAGACGATCGTCATCGGACCCCCTCCACGAGGTCGCGCACGCCGGCCTCGTCCACCCGTCCGTGGAGCACCCCGTCGACCTCGACGGTGGGGCCCAGCGCACAGTTGCCGAAGCAGAAGACCTGGTGCAGCTCGACGTCGGTGGCCGGGCCCACGGCCTCCTTCGCCGCGGCGAACACCCGCTCGGAACCCACCGACTGGCAGGCCTCCGCGCGGCACACCCGCACGGTGTGCGCGGGAGGTGGGGTGCGACGGAAGTCGTGGTAGAAGCTCACCACCCCGTGCACCTCGGCGACCGACAGGTTCAGCACCTGCGCCAGCACGCGGACGTCGGCCTCGTCGATCCAGCCGTGCGCCTCCTGGACGTCGTGCAGCACCTCCAGCAGCGGGCCGCGCTCGGCGGACCGACGCCGGGCCAGCTCGCGGACCGCCTCGGCCCGGGGACCCTCGGGCACGGGGGCGGGCCCGCCGTCCCGCCGTGGCCCGCGCCGGCGCCTGCCGTCGCTGCGCTCCTCCACGTCCGCAACCTCCTCGTCGCCGTGTCCTGCCCACTCTAGGTGGCCGGCCGTGGTCCGGCACCCCGCCCCCCACCGTCTCCTGGCGCTCACTAGAGTGGGAGGACGAACCCACAGGAGGATGAGATGTCCGAGCAGAGGTCGACGCCGATCCTGTCCGAGGACGAGTGCTGGGAGCGGCTGCGCCGCCTGGAGTTCGGCCGGATGGCCTACCACCTGGCCGACGAGGTGCACATCACCCCTCTGAACTACGCCGTCGACGGCGAGCGGATCGTCTTCCGCACCTCGGAGGGGTCCAAGCTGCTGGGGGTCGCGATGAACGAGGACGTCGCCTTCGAGGTCGACGAGATCCTCGAGGACGAGGAGCGCGCCTGGAGCGTCATCGCCCGCGGCAAGGCCCGCATCCTCGAGGGTGACGACGCCCGCGACGCCGACAACCTGCGGCTGCGGCCGTGGGTCAGCTCGGCGAAGTTCAACGTCGTGGGGATCACCGTCGAGGAGGTCAGCGGCCGCGACTTCCACCTGGCTCGTCCGTGGCGGCACATGCTGCCTCCGGAGGACTGATCGCCGGCGCCGGACCCTGGAGCGAGCGCGTGCTCCCCCGGGTCGTCGACGTCGTCCTGGCCGAACGGGTCAGCCGGCGCTGGCGGGAGCGCGTGTGCGCCGGGGCCACCGGCACCGTCCTGGAGGTGGGCTTCGGCAGCGGGCTCAACCTGCCCCACTACCGGGCGGTCGTCGACCGCGTCCTGGCCGCCGAGCCGTCCGACCGCGCCTGGGAGATCGCGTCCGGCCGGATCACGGCGTTCGGACGCCCCGTCGAGCGGATCAGCCTCGACGCGGCGCTGGTCCCGCTGCCGGACGCCAGCGTCGACACGGTCGTCTCCACCTGGTCCCTGTGCACCGTCCCCGACGTGCGTGCGGCCCTGGCCGAGGCCCGCCGGGTGCTCCGGCCGGAGGGGACGCTCCGCTTCGTCGAGCACTCCCGCGCCCCCGAGCGCGGCGTCCGCCGGGTGCAGGACACGGTCCAACCGGTCTGGGGGCGCATCGCCGGCGGCTGCCACGTCACCCGCGACGTCCCGGCGCTGGTGAGGGCCGCGGGCTTCGAGCTGGAGACCGACGCGGCCTACCTGACCCGGTTCCCGGTGGCCCGTCCCTGGGCCTGGTTCGTCGTGGGGACCGGGCGCCCCGCCGGCTGAGCACGCCGACGACGCGCCCGACCAGTACGACCCTGGGGGTTCACCTGAACCCTGCAGGTCGCTCCGGTCGGGCGGGTCGGCACCCGCCGGGGGTCAGTCGCCCTTGTTCAGGCCTGCCGAGATCGCGTTCATCACCGAGGAGTCGGCCAGCGTCGTGACGTCGCCCACCTCCCGGTGCTCGGCCACGTCCTTGAGCAGACGTCGCATGATCTTGCCCGAGCGGGTCTTGGGCAGCTCGGGGACGATCATGATCTGCCGGGGCTTGGCGATCGGTCCGATCTCCTTGGCCACGTGGTTGCGCAGCTCGGCGACCAGGTCCGAGCCCTCGCCCTGCTCGTCGGCCTCCTGGACCGCCTCCTCGCGGAGGATGACGAACGCGCAGATCGCCTGCCCGGTGGTCTCGTCGGCGGCGCCGACCACGGCGGCCTCGGCGACCTTGGGGTGGGAGACCAGCGCGGACTCGATCTCGGCGGTGGACATCCGGTGGCCGGAGACGTTCATCACGTCGTCGACCCGCCCGAGCACCCAGATGTTGCCGTCCTCGTCCAGCTTGGCGCCGTCACCGGCGAAGTAGACGTTCTCGAACCGGCTCCAGTAGGTCTCCTTGTAGCGCTCCGGGTCTCCCCAGATGCCCCGCAGCATCGACGGCCACGGCTCGGTGAGGACCAGGTAGCCGCCCGACCCCTTCTCCACCGGCCGGCCCGTGTCGTCGACCACCGCGGCGACGATGCCGGGGATCGCGTGCTGGGCCGAGCCGGGACGGGTGGCGGTGACGCCCGGCAGCGGGCTGATCATGATCGCGCCCGTCTCGGTCTGCCACCAGGTGTCCACGATGGGGCACCGGTCCCCGCCGATGACCTCGCGGTACCACATCCACGCCTCGGGGTTGATCGGCTCACCGACCGACCCGAGCAGCCGCAGCGAGGACAGGTCGAACTTCGCCGGGATCTCCTTGCCCCACTTCATGAACGTCCGGACCGCGGTGGGCGCGGTGTAGAGGACGCTGACCTTCTTGTCCTGGACGATCTCCCAGAACCGGCCCTGGTGGGGGGTGTCCGGCGTGCCCTCGTACATCACCTGGGTGGCGCCCAGGGTCATCGGCCCGTAGACGATGTAGGAGTGGCCGGTGACCCAGCCGATGTCGGCGGTGCACCAGTAGACGTCGGACTCGGGGTGGATGTCGTGCACCACCGAGCTGGTGTAGGCCGTCTGCACCACGTACCCGCCGGTGGCGTGGAAGATGCCCTTGGGCTTTCCGGTGGTGCCGGAGGTGTAGAGGATGAAGAGCGGGTGCTCGGCGTCGAAGGCCTGCGCCTCGTGGGTGTCGGCCGCCTGCTCGAGCTGCTCGTGCCACCACAGGTCGCGGTCGTCGTTCCACTCCACGTCCTGCTCGGTGCGCCGCACCACGAGGACCTTCTCGACCGGGGACTCCCCGACCGCCAGGGCCGCGTCCACGGCCGGCTTGAGCGCGCCCGGCTTGCCGCGGCGCCACCCGCCGTCGGCGGTGATGACGACCTTGGCGCCGGCGTCGTCGATCCGGCTGTGCAGCGCCTCGGCCGAGAAGCCGCCGAAGACGACCGAGTGCGGCGCGCCGAGGCGGGCGCAGGCCAGCATCGCCACGACGGCCTCGGGGATCATCGGCAGGTAGATGGCGACCGTGTCGCCCTTGCCGATCCCCAGGTCCGCGAGCGCGTTGGCGGCCTTCTGCACCTGCTGGTGCAGCTCGGCATACGTGATGTCGCGGGTGTCCCCCGGCTCCCCGACGAAGTGGATCGCCACCCGGTCGCCGTTGCCGGCGTCGACGTGCCGGTCCACCGCGTTGACGCAGGCGTTGAGGGTGCCGCCGACGAACCACTTGGCGAAGGGGGCCTCCGACCAGTCGAGCACCTGGCCGAAGTCGTCCTCCCAGGTGACGTAGGTCCGCGCCTGCTCGGCCCAGAAGGCCTCCCGGTCGGCGGACGCCTGCTCGTACAGCTCGCTCCTGCCGTTGGCGGCGGCCGCGAACTCCTCGCTCGGCGGGAAGGTGCGCTCCTCGTGCAACAGGTTGGACAGTCCTTCTTCGGACATAGGTGCCTCCTTGCTCTGGGCTGCGTGCTCCCGAGTATGCCGTTCCCGCGCCGGTGGCGCGGGCCGGGGCCGTCCCGGGGCGACGAGCGGACGGTGCCGTGCGACGAGCGGCACCCGGTCAGCGTCGGCCCGGACCGCCCGGCATCGCGGTGGGGATGGACTCGGGGGTGTGCAGCCGCACCAGCGTGCGACGGGCGCCGCGGGGGATCCGGTGGGGGGTGGCGAGGGAGACCCCGACGGCGGTGAGCAGGGCGACCGGGACGGTCCAGGCGGCCGGTTGCGCGAGCAGGGCGCCGCCCCAGCCGGGCCGGTCACCCAGGAGCACCGTGACGCCGATCGCCCCGGTGGCCAGGACCGCACCGACGACGAGACCGGCGGCCGCGCCCGGCACGGTCAGCCGCGGCCACCACACCCCCAGCGCCAGGAGCGGGAAGAAGGTCGAGGCCGCCACGACGAAGGCCAGGGTGACGAAGGCGGCCAGCCCCACCTCCGGGAAGAACCGGCTCAGCGCGTAGGGGACGAGGACGGCGACCACGGCGGCCAGCCGGAACCCGGTGACCTCGGAGTGGTCCCCGCCCGTCACCCTGGCCAGCAGCGGCCGGACGACGTCCTGGTTGAGCACCCCGGTGACCGCCACGGCCAGTCCCGAGCTCGTGGACAGGAAGGCCGCGAACGCCCCGCCGGCGAGCGCGGCGACCAGCACGTCGGCCCCCGTCCCGTCCAGCACCTGGGCCGGCAGCCGGAGCACGACGGTGTCGGCCCGGCCCTCCCCCGGCGTGGCCAGGTAGGCCCGGCCGAGCACGCCGTAGACGACCGTGACGACGTAGAACATCCCCAGCAGCCACAGCACCCGCACGGTCGTCCGCCGCGCCTGCACGCCGTCGGGGTTGGTGTAGTAGCGCACGACCACGTGCGGCAGCCCGGTCGTGCCCAGCCCGAGCGCGACGAGCAGAGAGAACGTGCGGTAGAGGTGGTGCCGGTCGGGGTCCTGCCCGGTCATCGGCAGCAGCCAGGAGCTGTCCACCTGCGGCACCGGCCCGCTGGTGGCCCACCAGACGGCGACGAGCACGCCGGCGGGCACCGCGAGCGCGGTGAGCTTGACCCAGTACTGCACCGCCTGGACCAGGGTGATCGAGCGCATCCCGCCCGCCGCGACCGAGAGCACGACGACGACGAGGACCACCGTCGCCCCCAGCCGCTCCGGCGCCCCCGTGACCAGCCGCAGGGTGAACCCGGCCCCCTGGAACTGCGGCACCAGGTAGAGCCAGCCGATGAAGACGACGAGCAGGGTGCACAGGTGGCGCACCGCCCGGGACTCCAGCCGCGCCTCCGCGAAGTCCGGCAGGGTGTAGGCGCCCGACCGCCGCAGGGGGGCCGCGACGAGGACCAGCAGCACGACATACCCCGCGGTGTAGCCGATGGGGTACCAGAGCGCGTCGACCCCGGTGTCGTAGACCAGCCCCGCCACCCCCAGGAAGCTGGCCGCCGAGAGGTACTCCCCGCCGATCGCCGCCGCGTTGCGCCCGGGGGTCACGGTGCGGCCGGCGACGTAGAAGTCGCTCGTGCGGCGGGAGAGCCGCAGCCCGAAGACGCCGAGCACGAGCGTCAGCACGCACACGCCCAGCACCGCCAGGCCGGGCAGCACCCCGGACACTAGCCGTCCCGTCCGACGACGTCGCTGAACCGGGTCTCCAGCCGACCGGCCTGGCGGGAGTACCAGGCCGCGAGCGCGACCATCGCCGGGTAGACGAGCACCCCGAGCAGCACCCACACCAGCGGGATCCCGCCGAGGCTCACCGCACCGCTCGCGGGGACGACCGTGACGAGCACGGGCACGGCGAGCAGGGCGGCCGCGAAGACGCCGAGGACGGTCAGCGCCAGCCGCAGCTGGGCCCGCAGCAGCCCCTCGAGGTAGAGCTCCCCCACCCCCGTCTGCTCGACGAGGTCCGCGGCGGGGGTGCGCTGCCGGACGGGCGGGGCACCGCGGCGGGAGGAGGTCACCCGCACCCGCGAGGTATGCCGTCGCGCCGGGGCGCCGGACCCGTCCGGGGGCGGCGGCGTCGGCGTCGGCATGGTCGGCAGGCTACGCCCGACCTGCGACGGTCCGTCCTCTGGGCGACGATGGAGGAATGCCATCCAGGGACGTCAAGGACCGCACGCTCGAGCTCGTCACCCGGGGATACCGCTTCACCGACACGTTGCTGGGGGCCGCCACGCGCCCCGGGTCGGCTCGCCGCGGGGCGATGAGGCTGCTCGGCTCGCCCGCCCTGGTCGTGCGGGGCGCCGAGGGCGTGCGGCTGTTCTACGACACGTCCCGGGTGCAGCGCACCGGCGCGATGCCGGCGATCATCGGCGGTGGCCTGTTCGGCAAGGGCTCGGTGCACGGGATGGACGACGAGGCCCACCTCAACCGCAAGGCGATCTTCGTCCGGGCCGCGATGGACCCCGACGCGCTGGGCCGGCTGATGACGGACGCGCAGCGGGAGTGGACGGCCTACATCGAGCGGGAGTGGGTGCGCGGTCGGGGTGGCACCGTCTACGACGCCGCGGTCGACGTCTACGGCCGGTCGATCCTGCGCTGGGCGGGGATCGAGACCGACGAGGCGACGCTGACCCGGCTGGCCCGGTGGGAGGCGCAGATCGTCGACGGCTTCGCGGTGCTCGGGCCGGCCTACGTGCTGCAGAAGATCCGCCGGCGCCAGTGCGACAGCTGGTTCGAGGAGCACGTCCGGCGGGCGCGGGCGGGCGAGGTGCCGGTGCGCCCCGGCAGCGCGCTCGACCTCGTCCTGGCCCACCGCGAGCTGGACGGGCAGCCGCTCCCGGACCACCTGGCCGCGGTCGAGATCCAGAACGTGGTGCGGCCCACGATCGCGGTCGCCCGCTTCGCGGCGTTCCTGGCGCTGGCCTTCCACGAGCACCCGGACGTGCGGGAGCGGGTCAGCGACGAGGTGGTCGCGCGCGGCACCACGATCGACGGGCCCTACGCCACGGCGGTGAGCCAGGAGGTGCGCCGCCTCTACCCGTTCGTCCCGGTGCTGCCCGCGGTGGCCCGGCACGACCTGGAGTTCGAGGGGGCGAGCGTCGCCGGGGGCGACCGGGTGCTCATCGACGTCTTCGGCACCAACCGGGACGCCGAGCACTGGGTGGAGCCGGACCGCTTCGACCCGGACCGGTTCGTGGGCGACGGTGCCGACCTGGCCTGGTCCGACCACTTCGTCCCCCAGGGCGGGGGGCGTCCCGAGACCGGCCACCGGTGCCCCGGCGAGCTGGTCACGGTGGGGCTGCTGGCGCTCACCGCCGCCGAGCTGTCCCGGCTGGAGGCCAACCTGCCCGAGCAGGACCTGTCCTCCCCGATGGACCGGATGCCCACCGCGCCCCGGAGCAGGGTCCACCTGGTCGACGTGCGGCGACGCTGACCGTCGGGCCTGGCAGCCGCGCACGGTGGTCGAGCGGCTGCACGGGGGCCGGACCGCGGGCTCTCAGCGTCGCGTGCCGCGGGCCAG
>DATISK010000209.1:0-6188 GCA_035581545.1 Ornithinimicrobium sp.
GCCGGCCAGTCCGGGCACCCGGTCCCTGCGCTGGGTCACCCACCTGGGGACCGTCCGGCTGCAGACCCTCGGTGCCGGGTACGGCGGCGCCCGCGTCGACGGGGTGGGTGACCTCGACCGGCTCGACCCCAGGGTCGGCACGGACCCCCTGGGGCTGGTCCGGGTGGCGGGCACCGGGCCGGGGCTGCCGGACGGTCGGGGGCCCTGGCGGGCCACCGTGCGGACCGACGGCCTCACGCTCGACGCCCACCCGGTCGACGACGACCCGGTCGACCTCGACCTGCCGCTGCGACGGCTCCACCTCCTCGACGCCCGTCCCCTGGGACGGGCAGGGCGGATCCCGAAGACCCCCGACGCCCGGTGGCGGCTGCACCTGGGGGGTGCGGGTTACGACGTGACGGTCGAGGGGACCTGGGTGCTGCTGGCCCACCTGGGCACGCTGGCCGGGTGGCCCCAGCCCTGAGGTGGTCCGGAGTCCTTCCGCAGGGTCCTCACCCCTCGAAGGTGAACCGCGTGCAGTCCGTGGGGAAGTCGAACCAGGCCAGCACCAGACGCGGCGTGATGACGCGCAGGCCGCCGCCGTCCTCGCCGGACCAGGAGTCCGGGCCGGGGGAGTAGCCGGACTCCGCATACTTGCCGAACGCCTCCGCCAGCCGGGTCCCGAGCCCGGCGGGGTCGGCCCGGGTCGCGTGCGAGTCGCCCTCGACGATGACGACCTCGGTGCCGCTCTCGAGGGTGAGCGTGACGGCCGGGTTGCGCTCCACGTTGCGCGTGTGCCGGGTGGTCGGTGCGCCGTCGTACCAGAACCGTCCGTCCAGCCACACGCCCCACCGCGGCACCGAGTGGGGACGACCGTCCGGCCGGACGCTGGTGATCCAGTAGTGCTCCGCCCGGCTCAGGCGCGGCTCCACCTGGCTCCAGTCGAGCAGCCCGTCGGTCGAGGCCGGGAGGCCGTAGCCGTCGGGGAGTCTGGGCCGGTCGGCCGCGGGGTCCATGGGTCGACGGTAGCCCCGTCCGAGCGGCGGCGGAAGGGTGCGACGGACCGGGCTGGCAGGGGGTGGTGCGCTGCCGGGTGCGGGGGCACCATGGTGGGGGGAGCGGTGAGGAGGGACGGGACCATGGACGCCGCCGAGGACGACGCAGGGACGGGGACCCCGGACCGCGGGAGGGCGAGCAGCGCAGGGCCGTGCCGTACCGGGTCTTCCTGGCCGAGAGCCATCCCGAGCTCGGCGTCGAACCACCGGCCCCGGGGCGCGGGGCCGCCGTCACGATGGCCCTGGAGGTCGAGGACTGCGCGGCCGCGATCGAACGGGTGCGGCGCGCGGGCGGACGCGTCACCCGGGAGCCCGAGGTGTCTCCCGAGCGGGTGGTCGCGACCTTCCTGGACCCCGGCGGGCACCGCTGGATGCTCGTGGAGGGACGTCGAGGATGAACCGATCGGCCGGAGGGCAGCGTCGTGCCACGAGCAGCCGCTCAGCGTCGCTCCGCGATGCGCTGCAGCTCCTCCTGGAGGGCGGCGGCCAGCAGGTCCGCCCGGAGGACGTCGCCGTCCGCGTGGACGGTGCAGCCCAGACGCCCGGCGTAGGACAGGGCGCTGATCCCCAGCCGGACGTTGCCCTGGAGGGGGGTGACCGGCCAGGCGCGGCGCAGGGGAGCCCCACCGAGAGCCAGCGGGTCGCGTGGACCGCGGACGTTGGTGACGAACAGGGCGACGAGGCGCTGCCGCCTGGCGAGCCGGGCGAAGAGGCGGGCGCCCCAGCGGGTGCGGGTGAGCTCGAGGGTCCCCTGCCGGCGTGCGTCGGCCTTGGCCGCGGCCGTCGTCGCGGCGATGGCCGTCAGGCGTCGGCCGGCGTCCGGTTCGCCGGTCGGCAGGTCCACGAGCATCACCCCCACCGCGTTACCGGACCCGCGGTGGTCCGGCAGTGCGACCGGGACGCTCGCGGGCAGGACCGGAGGCACCGGGTGGCCGTCCGCGGTCAGCGCTGCCTCCACCGCGGTGGCCACCGCCGCCAGCAGCGCGTCGTTGACCGTCGCTCCTGATCCGCGCGCCCCTCGCGCCAGCCCGCCGACGTCCACCTCGGCGAAGGCGACACTCCGGCGTGCTCCGATCGGCCCGAGGAGGACCGTCGGGGGGATCCTTGCCCGGACCACGGCGACGACCCGCGAGACGCCGGTCAGCCAGGTCGAGAGGCGTGCCGGGCGCTCCCCCGGTGGCGCCGGGGCAGGAGTCGTCGGCGGCACCGCGGTGTTCCTCCGATCCGTGCCGGGCCGCTGGTCGAGGAGGAGGCTCAGCAGGCCCACCCCCGCGGCACCGTCGGCGACGGCGTGGTGGACACGCAGGACCATCCCCGGGCCCTCCGGCGTGGCTCCGGGCGCGACCAGCAGCTCCCACAGCGGACGGTCCTTCGGCAGCGGCTGCGTCATCAGGGAGGCGCACAGCTCCGCGAACCCGGCCCGGCCGTCCACCGGTCCGACGGTCCGCACGTGCCGGGTCAGGTCGGGCCGGCAGGGCACCCAGACCAGGTGCCGCCCCGCGGGAAGGACCCGCTGGGAGAAGCGCCGCAGCGGCCCGTCCCCCTCCCGGCCGAGCCGGTCGGCCACGACCGCACGGAGCCGGTCCAGGTCCGCCGTCCCCGCCGGCGACACCCAGCCGCCGGGCCCCAGGAGACCCGCCAGGAGGACCACGTTGACCTGGTCGGTTGCGTCCAGGACGACGTTGGACGCGTCGGCGGCGCTCAGGCGCTCGCCCACCTGGCCCTGCGCGCCTCCGCCGGGCGGCAGACGCCACCGCCGGTGTCCTCCCACCCACCCAGTCTCCCCCCGGTCGCCACCGGGCACCAGGCGCCACCGGGCACCGGTCGCCACGGGGCGCCGGTCGCCACGGGGCGCCAGTCGCCACGGGGCGCCAGTCGCCACCGGCGAGCGTCCGCCACCGTGCCGGGCGGGTGAGGCTCCGGTTCCCGGAGCTACCGGGACGAGGCCTGCCGGAAGCGGGAGACTGCCAGCGGGATAAAGACCGCCAGCATGACCACCGACCCGACCAGCACGGTCAGCACGGGGTTCTGCATGGGAAAGGTGTCCGCGACCGGTGCGGTGCCGGTGTTGCCGAAGAGCTCCCTCGCCGCCTGGACCAGGGCCGAGACCGGGTTCCAGTTGGCGAAGGCCTCGAGGGGCCGGGGCAGGTTGGAGGCCTGGACGAAGGCGTTGGAGATGAAGGTCAGCGGGAACAGGATCATGAAGGAGGCGTTGTTGATCACCTCCGGGGTCCTGACCACGATCCCGATGAGGGTCATCACCCAGCTGAAGGCATAGCTGAACAGCAGCAGGATGCCGACGCCGGCCAGGAACGACGGCCACCCGTCGTGGAAGCGCCACCCCACCAGCGCCCCCGTCGCGATCATGATGACCATCGAGATGGCGTTGAGCACCAGGTCGGCGTTGGTGCGGCCGAACAGGACCGCCGAGGGGTGCATCGGCAGGGTCCGGAACCGGTCGATCAGCCCCTCCTTGAGGTCCTGCGCCATCTGGTAGCCGCTGAAGGTGGAGCCGAAGAGGACCGTCTGGCCGAAGATGCCGGCCATGAGGTACTCGGTGTAGTTGCCGCCGTCGATCTGGATCGACCCGCCGTAGACCTGGCTGAAGAGCAGCACGAACATGATCGGCTGCAGCACCGCGAAGACGAGCATCTCGGGGTTGCGGCGCAGCTTGAGCAGGTTGCGCCAGGTGACGGTCCAGCCGTCGGACCACCAGGTGGCCACGATGCCGTGCGGGGCGTCCCCGCCGGGGCGGGGAGGCGAACCGGATCCGCCGGTCCCGTCAGCTCGGGCGGGGGCCGACGTGGTGCTCATGCGCTCTGCTCGCTCTCGGTCTCGTCGGCGTGCTCCCGGCCGGTGAGGGTGAGGAAGACGTCGTCCAGGGTGGGTCGTCGCATGCCCGCGTCGTGCAGGCGGACGTCCGCGGCGGACAGGTCCGCCAGGACCAGCTGCAGCGCCGCGGGGCCGGTGTCGACCGGGACGTCCAGGGTGCGGCCGGCCGCGTCACGTCGGACCTCCCCGGAGCCGTGCCGGCCCAGGACACCCTCCGCGGCCGGGGCGTCGCCGGCGTCGACGAGGGTGACGACGACGCGGTGGCCGCCCAGCTCGGCCTTGAGCTCGTCGGCGGTGCCCTCGGCGATGACGCGACCGTGGTCGACCACGCTGATGTCGTCGGCCAGGTGGTCGGCCTCCTCGAGGTACTGCGTGGTCAGCAGGACGGTGGTGCCGCCGCCCACGAGGTCCTTGATGACCTGCCACAGACCGAGTCGGCTGCGCGGGTCCAGGCCGGTGGTCGGCTCGTCGAGGAAGAGGACCTGCGGGGTGTTGACGAGCGCGCACGCCAGGTCGATACGGCGCCGCATACCCCCGGAGAACCCCTTGACCGGCCGGTCGCCGGCGTCGGTGAGGTCGAAGGCGTCCACCAGCTCGCGGGCCCGGGTCCGGGCCCGGCGGGTGCCCAGGTGGTAGAGCCGCCCGACCATCTCCAGATTCTCCAGGCCGGTGAGGTTCTCGTCGACGGCGGCGTACTGCCCGCTCGCGCCGATGACCTCGCGCACCCGGCCCGGCTCGGCCAGCACGTCGATCCCGGCGACCTGCGCCTGGCCCGAGTCCGGCCGGATGAGGGTGTTGAGCACCTTGACGGTCGTCGTCTTGCCGGCTCCGTTGGGGCCGAGCAGTCCCTTGACGGTCCCCTCGGGGACGCTGAGCGTGAGCCCGTCCAGGGCGTGCACGTCGCCGCTGCGGGAGCGGTAGGTCTTGCGCAGGTCACGCGCCTCGATGATGGCCACCGGGCAATGATAGGGACCGCCTCCGACAGACCCGGATCCGTCGGCGCTCCGCGGCGAGGGTCAGCCGTCGCGCATGTCGGACACGGTGGTCATCGTGTAGCCGTTGGCCCGCAGGATCCGGATGATCTCCGGCAGCGCGTCCGGGGTCCGGAAGCCGCCCAGGTGGGCCAGCACGATCGACCCGGAGGTCGGCAGCGGGCTGGTCGTGCGGGAGACGATCTGCGCCGTGGTCGTCGCCGGGTCCCAGTCGATCGTGTCCCGGGCCCACATGACGGTCTTGGGGTAGCCGACCGCGGTGGCCTGGTCCTGGACCCACTGGTTGGTCGACCCGTACGGCGGACGCCAGTAGGGCTTGGTCGACATGCCGGTCTGCCTCAGCAGCACCGACTCCGCCGTCGTCAGCTCCGACCTGATGAAGGTGGAGGTCATCGGCACCTGGCAGGGGATGCTGCTGGGCGATCCACCCCCGCCGTTGACGAAGTCGCAGTGGTGCACGGTGTGGTTGCCGATCTCGAACAGGTGCGGGTTGGCCGCGATCTTGGCCATCACGGCCTTCCCCTCGGTGGTCTGGGCCGCCAGGCTCGTCGGGAAGAAGGTCGTGCAGACCTGGTTGGCCAGCAGGATGTCGACGATCTCCATCGCCCCGTCCAGGGTGCCGCCCATGTCCAGGGTGAACGCGATCTTGCGGCTGGTGGTCCCGGCCACCGTGCGCAGGACCTCCGCGGTGCCGCCCGTGTAGTCCGGCCCGGCCCAGCAGACGCCGCGCTCGCGCTGGGCGGCCTTGGCGACCTCCATCGTCATGACCCCGGGTCCGCCGACGAGGTGCGCCGTGCGGGGGGTCGTGCGGTCCAGGTCGCCGGCGTAGGGCAGGCTGGTCGTGCGCGCCAGCATGATCGGACCGCGGGTGTATGCCGTCAGCGGCCCGGCGGAGAGGGCGTCGGGGAAGTCCAGCCCGCTGGCCACGACCACGCCCGGACGCGACGGTCCGAAGGCGCGCAGCGAGATCGCCAGGGCGGTCGCGTACCGGTCCGTGCCGGAGACCCGTTCGACCGGGGCCAGCTGGCGCAGCTGGGCGGCCACGGTATCGGGCACGGCGATCGGACCGCCGGCGAGCAGGATGCGGGTGGGGGCCAGCCGCTGGATCTCAGTCCGGATCGCCGACGGCAGAGCGTCGGTGTCCGTGAGCAGGACGGGGGCGTCGGTGACGATCGCCGCCGGACCCGCGGTGAGGGCGTCGGGGAAAGTTCGTCCCGAGGCGACCCAGACGGTGTCTGCGCCGGTGGGGCGGGTGGCCTTGCTGATGGCGGCCGAGACCGCCCACCGGTCGGCCCCGCCGATCCGGCTGACCGTGGCGCTCGTGAAGGAC
>DATISK010000210.1:0-9666 GCA_035581545.1 Ornithinimicrobium sp.
GAAGACGTAGGGCTCGTCCGGCAGCAGGACCAGGTCGGCACCCGCCCCGTCGACCTCCTCGACCGGCACCGCCGGATACCGGTCGGGATGGTCGGCGAAGACGTTGACCAGACCGGCCCGGGCCAGCAGGTCGCCGGTGAACGTCGAGGACCCGACCACCATCCAGGGGTCGCGCCACACCGGCACGGCCACCCGAGCCCGCGGTGCCGGTGGTCCCGCGGGGCCCGACCCCGCCGGACCCCACAACCTCCCGGCCTCCCGGAGCCACGCCGGGACGTCCCAGCCCAGGACGTCGGCGAAGAGCCGACCCAGGACGTCGAGGGCCTGGTCGACCGACTCCACCACCCCCACCCAGACCGGCACCCCCGCCTCGCGCAGACGGCGCACGTCCAGCTCGCGGTTCTCCTCCTGGACGGCCAGGACGAGCTGCGGAGCCAGGGCCTGGACGGCCGACCGGTCCGGGTTCTTCGTCCCCCGCACGCGCCCCACGTCCAGGTCGGCCGGGTGGGTGCACCAGTCGGTCGCCCCGACGAGCGCGTCCCGCCGGGTCGCCGCGACGGCCTCGGTGAGCGAGGGCACGAGCGAGACGACGCGGGTGACCGGGCCG
This sequence comes from Ornithinimicrobium sp., assembly GCA_035581545.1. GTDB lineage: Bacteria > Actinomycetota > Actinomycetes > Actinomycetales > Dermatophilaceae > Ornithinicoccus. Next base: position 608 of record DATISK010000210.1, read on the forward strand.
TCCGGCAGCACGACCTCGGCCCCCAGGTCGTCGACGACCGTCCTGCTCACGAGGACCCCTCCAGCACCGCACCCGCCGGCACCCGCCGGGCTCCGCCCTCGTCGAGGAGCCGCACCCGTCCCCGCACGACCACCCCCGCCCCGAACGTCCAGTCGCCCTCGACGTCCAGCGTCACCGCCTCCCGCAGCGAGGGGACGCCGTCGGGGAACCGGGCGTCCAGGTCGCCGACGAAGCGGTAGTGCCCCGGGTCGAGGGTGACCACCGGCAGGGGGACCACGTCGGACCGCAGCTGGTAGCCGGTCCCCGGCCCCATCTCGTACACGTCCGAGCGGAGCAGGAGCAGCTCGTCGGTCGACTTGACGGGCACGAACCGGTCCCGCCCGACCGCGACCGCCACCGCGTCCTCGAAGAGCTCGACCGCACCGCCCATCGCGCTCTCCACCTGCACGACCGGGGTGGACGAGGGGTCGGTCGGGTCCACGGTCTTGGCGTTGCGGATGAGGGGGAGCGGCAGCGCCCCGCCGTGGGTGTCGAGCAGGCGGCGCAGCCGCCCGAGGTCCAGCCACAGGTTGTTGGTGTGCACCCACGGGTGCCGCTCCCCGTCGGTGAAGTGCACCATCTCCTCCGGGGCGGTCTGCGCCGTGTCTCGCAGCAGCAGCCGGCCGTCGGCCCGACGGCGCACGAGGTGGCCCCCCTTGCGGTCCATCTGCGTCCGGGGGCAGACCTCGGCCGCGTAGCCGGCCCCGCCGGCCGCGAACCAGGCCGCCAGGCGGGGGTCGGGGACGGCTCCGAGGTTGTCCACGTTGGAGACGAACAGCTGTCGGTAGCCGCGGTCCAGGAGCGCGTCGAGCACGCCGGAGGAGAGCAGCGAGGGATAGAGGTCGCCGTGCCCGGGCGGGCACCACTCCAGCCGCGGGTCGGCCGGATGGTCGACCGGGGCGAGGTCGTCGGCCCGCAGCTTGGGCTCGCGGCTCTGCAGGAAGTCCGCCGGCAGGCCCTCCACGGACAGGTCCGGGTAGGCGGTGAGCCGCTCCAGGGTGGCCTCCCGGGTGGCGAAGCTGTCCATCAGCAGCAGCGGCAGCCGCGCTCCCGAGGCCTCCCGCAGCGCGAGCACCTGGCGCACGGTGAGGTCGAGGAAGGTGAGGTCCTCGTGCACGGGCAGGAGCGACTTGGGCCCGGACAGGCCCATCGAGGTGCCCAGCCCGCCGTTGAGCACCACGACGGCGGTCACGTCCAGCGCCGCGCGCGTGGCACCCGGGTCGTCCGGAAGGTCCTCGAGGTGCACCTGGGGCAGGGCGGGCTCCACGTCCGCCTCGCGGACCAGCCCGGTGCCGCCGGCCACGAGGGCCGCGTGGTGCCGCTCGAAGGCCCGCACCGCCGGCTCACCCACGCCGGCGGCCCGCATCCGCGCCACGGCGGCCTCCCGTCCGGGGTGGTCGGGGTGCTGGTCCTCCTGCGTCGTCGCTGCCACGGCTCCACCCTGCCACGGCCCCGCGTCTTGACCCGAACGTCAACCACCGGGCGTGCGTCCCCTACCATCGGCAGGGAGACCCGCACTCGACGAGGAGAAGGCCGTGAGCACCGACACCGACGTCCGGACGAGCGACGCGCAGGCGAAGAACGAGCAGGAAGCCGCCCCGCGGCAGGCCGCCGCACCGGCGGCCCCCGAGCGGCACGTGCCGGTGAACCCGGTGCGGATCGTCACGGAGGCCAGCCTGTTCGACGGGCACGACGCCTCGATCAACATCATGCGGCGGATCATGCAGACGCAGGGGGCCGAGGTCGTCCACCTGGGCCACAACCGCTCCGTGCAGGAGGTCGTCGACGCGGTGCTCGACGAGGACGCCAACGGGGTGGCCGTCTCCTCCTACCAGGGCGGTCACGTGGAGTACTTCGAGTACCTCGTCGAGAGCCTCAGGGAGGCCGGGGCCGAGCACGTGCGCGTCGTCGGCGGCGGCGGGGGCGTCATCGTCCCCGAGGAGATCGAACGGCTGCGCAGCTCGGGGGTGACGATCTTCTCCCCGGAGGACGGCCAGCGCCTGGGGCTGCCGGGGATGATCAACCAGGTGGTCGCCGACTGCGACTACGACCTGTGGGACGTCGGCGCCGCCGACGTGGACGCGGTGCTGGCCGGGGAGCGGACCGCGGTGGCCCGGGCGATCACCGGGGCCGAGACCGGCCGCCTGCCGGAGGCGGACCGGACCAGGTATGCCGAGGCCGCGGGGGCGCGGACCGTGCCGGTGCTGGGGATCACGGGCACGGGCGGCTCGGGCAAGTCCTCGCTCACCGACGAGCTGGTCCGCCGGATCCGGGTCGACCAGGGGGACGGGTTGCGGGTGGCGGTGCTGGCGATCGACCCGACCCGGCGCAAGGGCGGCGGGGCGCTGCTGGGCGACCGGATCCGGATGAACTCCCTGGACGGGGACCGGGTCCTGTTCCGCTCGATGGCGACCCGGGGCGACCGGGAGGTGCCCGACGCGGTGCCCGCGGCGATCGACATCCTCAAGGCGGCCGGGTTCGACCTGGTGATCGTGGAGACCCCCGGCATCGGCCAGGGCGACGCCGGGATCGTGCCGTTCGTGGACACCTCCCTCTACGTGATGACGCCTGAGTTCGGCGCCGCCTCCCAGCTGGAGAAGATCGACATGCTCGACTTCGCCGACGTGGTCGCGATCAACAAGTTCGAGCGGCGCGGTGCGATGGACGCGATGCGGGACGTGGGCCGCCAGCTCGTCCGCAACCGCGAGGCGTTCGGCAAGAGGCCGGAGGACATGCCGGTCTTCGGCACCTCGGCCGCCACCTTCAACGACGACGGCGTCACCGCCCTCTACCAGCACCTGCTCGGGCTGCTGGGCGAGCAGGGGCTGGAGGTGTCGCAGGGGATCCTGCCGCGGGTGGACGTGCGCCACTCCTCCTCGATCCGCCAGGTCGTGCCCCCCACGCGGGTGCGCTACCTGTCCGAGATCACGGAGACCGTGCGCGGCTACCACGCCGACACCGAGCGCTGGGCCGACGCCGCCTCCCGGATCCAGCGGCTCGAGGCGGTCGACGACGAGCTGGCGGCGCTGGGCCGGACCGACCACGGCGTGGACGAGCTGCTCGAGCAGGCCCGCAGGGACCTCCCCGAGGAGGTCTCCCAGCTGCAGCAGGCCTGGCCGGGGACCGTGACCGCATACTCCGGGGACGAGCACACGGTGCGGGTCCGCGACCGGGAGATCACCACCACGCTGACCCGGGAGTCCCTCTCCGGGACCAAGGTGCCGCGGGTGGCGCTCCCGGCCTACCGCGACGCGGGCGACATGGTGCGCTACTGGCGTCGGGAGAACCTGCCCGGCTCCTTCCCCTACACGGCCGGGGTGTTCTCCTTCAAGCGGGACAACGAGGACCCGGCGCGGATGTTCGCCGGCGAGGGCGACCCCTTCCGGACGAACCGGCGCTTCAAGCTGCTCTCCGAGGGGCTGCCGGCGACCCGGCTGTCCACCGCGTTCGACTCGGTCACCCTCTACGGGCGCGACCCGGGCGAACGGCCCGACATCTACGGCAAGGTCGGCACCTCCGGGGTCTCGATCGCCACGCTGGACGACATGAAGGTGCTCTACGACGGGTTCGACCTGCTCTCGCCGACGACCTCGGTGTCGATGACGATCAACGGCCCGGCGCCGACGGTGCTGGCCTTCTTCCTCAACACCGCGATCGACCAGCAGCTCGACGCCTTCCGCGGGCGGGAGGGTCGCGAGCCCTCCGGCGCCGAGGCCGAGGAGCTGCGCGCGCACGCCCTGGCCACCGTCCGGGGGACCGTGCAGGCGGACATCCTCAAGGAGGACCAGGGGCAGAACACCTGCCTGTTCACCACCGAGTTCTCGCTGCGGATGATGGCCGACGTCCAGGAGTGGTTCATCGAGAACGGGGTGCGCAACTTCTACTCGGTTTCCATCTCCGGCTACCACATCGCCGAGGCCGGGGCGAACCCCATCAGCCAGCTGGCCTTCACCCTGGCCAACGGCTTCACCTACGTGGAGTCCTACCTGGCCCGGGGGATGGACGTCAACGACTTCGCGCCCAACCTGTCCTTCTTCTTCTCCAACGGGATGGACCCGGAGTACTCCGTCATCGGCCGGGTCGCCCGCCGGATCTGGGCGGTCGCGATGCGCGAGAAGTACGGCGCCAACGAGCGGTCGCAGAAGCTGAAGTACCACGTGCAGACCTCCGGGCGCTCGCTGCACGCCCAGGAGATGGACTTCAACGACATCCGCACCACCCTGCAGGCGCTCATCGCGATCTACGACAACGCCAACAGCCTGCACACCAACGCCTACGACGAGGCGATCACCACCCCCTCGACCGAGTCGGTGCGCCGGGCGCTGGCGATCCAGCTGATCATCAACAAGGAGTGGGGCCTGGCGATGAACGAGAACCCCCAGCAGGGGTCGTTCCTCATCGACCAGCTCACCGACCTGGTCGAGGAGGCCGTGCTGGCCGAGTTCGACCGGATCTCCGAGCGCGGAGGGGTGCTCGGGGCGATGGAGACCGGCTACCAGCGCGGGAAGATCCAGGACGAGTCGCTGCTCTACGAGCACCGCAAGCACGACGGCTCGCTGCCGATCGTCGGGGTCAACACCTTCCGCCGGCCCCCGTCCGAGCGCGAGGAGGTCGAGGTCGAGCTGGCCCGGGCCACCGAGCAGGAGAAGCAGTCCCAGCTGCGGCGCGTCACCGAGTTCAAGGACGTCCACGCCGACGAGGCGCAGGTGGCCCTCACCCGGCTCAAGGAGGCCGCCCTGGCCGGTGACAACGTCTTCGCCGTCCTCATGGACGCGGCCCGGGTGTGCACCCTGCAGCAGGTCACCGAGGCGTTCTTCGAGGTGGGTGGGCAGTACCGCCGCAACGTCTGAGGTGCTCCGCCGCCGCCTGTGGACGCCGGGGCGGGACTGTCGGTGCCACCCCCTACGGTGACGGGGTGGCCACCGACCTGACCCCCGCGCGCTGGGTGCTCGAGCTGAGCAGGGAGGGCCTGGTGCGCGACGTGGGGGTGGTCACCCTGTCCCGGGCCGAGGGGTATGCCGCCAGCGACCAGGTGCGCACCCTCGCCGCCGGGCGGCGCGGCCAGCTGGTCGCGACCGTCAACGGCTCCGGCCGCGGCCTCTACCAGACCATCGTGGAGCCGGAGGAGGCCGGCTGGTTCGGGCGGTGCTCCTGTCCCGTGGCCGTCGACTGCAAGCACGCCGTCGCGGTCCTGCTCGTCGCCGCCCGCCGCCTGCGCGAGCAGGGGGCCGACACCTCGACGCACGACTGGGAGCGGGCGCTCGCCGCCGTCGTGCGCACCCCCGCCCCGGGCGACCGCGGAGCCGGTGGCGAGGAGGAGGGGACCACGCACCGGCTCGGGCTCGAGCTGAGCCTGCCCGACGGCCCGGACGCCTGGGACCAGGGTCCCCGTCTGGTCGTCCGTCCCGTCCGGCGCAGCCTGCGGGGAGGCGGTCGCTGGGCGCGTGGCGGCGTGACCTGGCGGGACCTGTCCAGCCCCTGGGCGAGCCCCGGCGTCGACCCCGTCCAGCGGGCGGCGGTCAGCCAGCTGCACGCCGCCGCGCAGAGCCTGTCCTACCGCCACTTCTCGGCCACCGAGCTCTCCCTGGGCGACATGGGCCCGCTCGCCTGGCCCGTCCTGGAGCGTTGCCGCCGGGTCGGGGTCGAGCTCGTGGCCGGGACCGGGGTGAGCGCGGTGGAGCTCGGGAGCGGCACGGTCGACGTCGTGCTCGACCTCACCCGGGACGACGACGGGCGGCTGAGGCTGGTGCCCCGGCTGGTCGTCGACGGCCCGGACGGCCGGGGGGCCGGCGCCGACCGGTCCGAGGAGCCTGCCGGTCCCGAGGGCGTCGGGGGACGGATCGTGGTCCTCGGCCGTCCGGCCCACGGCGTGGGCCACGTCGACGACGAGGGCCGGCTCCTGCTCTGGCCGGTCCGCACCAGCATCCCGGCGCCGCTCGTGCCGCTGGTCGAGAGGGGCACGCCGGTGGAGGTGCCCGCGGAGGACGTCGACCGCTTCCGCACCCTCTACTACCCGCACCTGGCCAGGGCGGTCCCGGTCCGCTCCACGGACGGCTCGGCGCAGGACCTGCAGCCGGCGCGGCCGGTGCTCCTCCTCGAGCTCACCCCCGGGCCCGACCACGAGCTGGACCTGGCGTGGAGCTTCCTCTACCGGGGCGGGAGCGGCCCCGAGGACCCCGAGGACCCCGACGGCCCGCCGCGCACGGGTGTCGTCGTGCCGCTCCGCCGGTCGCGCGAGGACGGTCCGCGCGACCTGGCCACCGAGGACCGGCTGCTCGGCGAGGTCGGTGAGCTGCTGGCCACGATGCCCGGTCTCGTCGACCCCTGGACCTCCCCGCCGCGCCCCGAACCGCGCACCCTCGGCGGGCGCAGCACGGCACTGTTCGCGACCACGGTCCTGCCTGTGCTGGAGGACCACGCCGAGGTGGTCGTCCGGGTGCACGGGGAGCTGCCGGAGTACGCCGAGGCGCAGGACGCACCGGTCGTCACCTTCGGCACGAGCGAGGTCGACGGCGACGGCGACGGCGCCGCCCAGGACTGGTTCGACCTGCACGTCACCGTGACGGTGGACGGCATCCCCGTGCCCTTCGAGGAGCTCTTCGCCGCGCTGGCCCAGGGCGAGACCGTGATGATGCTGCCCTCGGGCACCTGGTTCTCCCTGGACACCCCGGAGCTGCAGCGCCTGCGACGCCTCATCGAGGAGGCCCGACGGCTCACCGACGCGGACCGGCCGGACGCGGTCCGGCTGACCCGCTACCAGGCGGGGCTGTGGGAGGAGCTCGTCGAGCTGGGGGTCGTGGGGGAGCAGGCGCAGCGGTGGCAGGAGTCGGTCGAGGCGCTGCGCCGGCTGGGCGACGCCGACCGGGGGACCGCCCACGTGCCGGACGCGCTGGCCGCCACCCTGCGCGACTACCAGCTGCACGGCTTCCGCTGGCTCAGCACCCTGTGGGACGCGCGCCTGGGCGGGATCCTCGCCGACGACATGGGTCTGGGCAAGACCCTGCAGGTGCTGGCGGCCGTGCTGCGGGCCGAGGAGCGGGGAGACCTCGCCGAGGGCCCGGTCCTCGTCGTGGCGCCGACCAGCGTGGTCGCGACCTGGGAGGCCGAGGCCCGGCGGTTCGCCCCGGACCTGCGCATCAGCGCGGTGACCTCGACGCGGAGGCGGCGCGGGGCTCCGCTGGCGGACGCGGTCGGGTCGGCCGACCTGGTGATCACCTCCTCCACGCTGCTGCGGCTTGAGGCGTCCGACTACCGCGCGCTGCCGTGGAGCGCCGTGGTCCTCGACGAGGCCCAGTTCGTCAAGAACCACCGGTCGGTGACCTACCGGGCGGTGCGCGAGCTGGGCAGCCCGCGCACGTTCGTGCTCACCGGGACGCCGCTGGAGAACACCGTCATGGACCTGTGGGCGATGACCTCGCTGGCCGCCCCCGGGCTGTTCGGCGGGCCGGAGTCGTTCACGGAGGCCTACCGTCGCCCGATCGAGCAGGAGCGCTCGCCGCAGGCACTGGAGCGGCTCCGGCGGCGGGTGCGCCCGTTCCTGCTCCGCCGCACGAAGGGCGAGGTGGCCACCGAGCTGCCCGAGCGGGTCGAGCAGGTCCTGCCGGTCCCGCTGCACCCGAGCCACCAGAAGATCTACGACCGGCACCTGCAGCGCGAGCGGCAGCGGGTGCTGGGGCTGCTCCAGGACCTGGACCGCAACCGGATGGCGGTCTTCCGGGCCCTGACGATGCTGCGCCAGCTGGCGCTGGACCCGGGCCTGGTCGACGAGCAGCACGTCGGCGTCGCCACCTCGGCCAAGATCGCCGTGCTGGTCGACCAGGTGCGCGAGCTCGCGGCCGAGGGCCACCGGGCGCTGGTGTTCTCCAGCTTCACCGGGTATCTGGCGCTCGTGCGGGAGGCTCTGACCGCGGCCGGCATCTCCTACGCCTACCTCGACGGCCGCACCCGGGACCGTCCCGCCCGGATCTCGGCGTTCCGGGAGGGCGAGGACCCGGTCTTCCTCATCAGCCTCAAGGCCGGCGGCTTCGGGCTGACCCTCACCGAGGCGGACTACGTCTTCGTCCTGGACCCGTGGTGGAACCCGGCCGCCGAGGCGCAGGCGGTGGACCGGGCGCACCGCATCGGGCAGACCCGTCCGGTCAACGTCTACCGGCTGGTCTCCACCGGCACGATCGAGGAGAAGGTCGTGGCTCTCCAGGAGCGCAAGCGGGACCTGTTCCGCACGGTCGTCGACGCCGGCGAGTTCCGTTCGGGGTCGATCACGGCGGACGACATCCGGGGCCTGCTGGACCGGTAGGAGGGGGGACGGTGGCGGTGCGGGGGCGCATGGCCGAAGATGTCCCTCATGCCTGCCGCGCTCGACCACCTCGTCCTGGCCGTGCCCCATCTCGAGGACGCGGTCCTGGACCTGGCGCGCAGGACCGGTGTCCAGCCGGTGGCCGGCGGCGCCCACCCGGGCAGGGGCACCCGCAACGCCCTCGTGGGCATGACCTGGCAGGGGCGGAGACGCTGCTACCTGGAGCTGCTCGCCCCCGACCCGGACCAGCCACCCATGGCGGCGGAGGACACGATGCTCGGGCTGGGCTTCCTGGGCGCGGACTTCGCACCCAGGCTGCACGCCTGGGCGGTGCGCCCGGACGACCTGGACGCCACCCTGGAGGCGGCGGCGCGGGCACGTGTCGACACCGGCCGTCCGGTCGGGGCCAGCAGGGACCTGCCCGACGGCACCCGGCTGGCCTGGCGGCTGGCGGTGCCGCACCCGTTGGGGCACGGCGGGGTCCAGCCCTTCCTCATCGCCTGGGACGGTCCCCACCCGACGGACGGCTCGATGCCCACGCTGGAGCTCGTCGAGCTGGCCGTGGACCACCCGGACCCGGAGGCCGTGACCCGGGACCTGGCGGCCCTCGACGTCCGGGTCGAGGTGCACCGGGGTCCAGAGCCCCGCCTGCACGCCGTGCTGGACAGCCCCGAGGGACGGGTCGAGCTGGGGGACTGCTGCCGTGGGCGCTGGTGAGCAGGAC
>DATISK010000211.1:0-7144 GCA_035581545.1 Ornithinimicrobium sp.
CGGGAGGTCAGCACCGGGACCTCGGCGAAGCCGCGGCCCCACCGGTGCGGCAGGTCGACCGGCCGCTCGACGTGGGTCGCCTCGGGCGTCGACACGGCCAGTCCGTCGGTGCCGACGTCCAGGTGCAGCAGGGCCGTGCCCCCGACCCCGGCCAGGGCGGTGCGCAGCGGCTGGTTCACGTCGACGTTGGTCGTGCCGTGCGCGACCTCCCCGCCCTCGATGCCGTCGGGCAGCAGGTCGAGCCGGGCGTGCACCCCGTTGCACAGCGAGAACGACTCGAACCGCACCCGGTCCCCGGAGGCGGTGACCACCGGGTCGGGGTTGGCGACCCGATTGGCCAGCCCGGCGTCGAAGTAGCGGGTGGTGGCCACGTCGGCGACCGCCAGCACCGCCGCGGCCGTCACGTCGGGGCGGGCCAGCATCCCCGAGAAGAACCGCGGCTGCTCGACCAGCCCCCGGGGCGTGAGGCCGAGCGCCGTCTCCAGCCCGAGCGTCCCGTCGGTCAACGTGGACGCGGCGCGGTAGCCGGTGCTCACGACGCCGCCTCCACGAACGCCGCCGCCTCGACCCTGGCCTTCGAGCTGCCCCTGGACGAGGCCAGCGCCACCACGGAGTCGGGGACGACGGCCGCGGGCACCGCGGTGACGTAGCGGCGCAGCGTCGCGAGCAGCTCCGCGAGCCCCGGCGGCTTCTTCTCCATGCCGCACGCGCCGTCCAGCACGGCGGTCACGGTGGGCCACACCGGTTTCAGGCCGCCGCCCAGGATCAGCTGCTCCCAGGAGTGCGCCAGCCGTCCCAGGCGCAGCTGGCCGTCGGCGAGCAGGTGCTCGCAGCAGGTGGTGTGGTCGGCCGGGTCCCACAGGCCACGGCCCATCAGCGTCAGCGCCGCGTCGACGGCCACGAGCCGTCGGTCCTCGTCGGCGTGCGACAGCGTCGCGGTCACCGCGTGCACCACGGCCGCGCCGGGCCGCGGCGAGGAAGCCATCGCCGGCAGCATCATCGGGGGGAAGCGGCCCTTCTGGTCGAAGCTGCGCTGCAGCCGGGCGGCCAGCAGGTCCGCCCAGCCGGGCACCATGCCGGCGTCGGTCTCGGGGCCGACCGACCAGTCGGAGTACTCCTCGTGCACCCCGTCCTCGTGCCCGGCCAGCAACGACGGGGGTATGCCGCCCACGGCCTGCGCGGGCACCGGCAGGACGGGCGGGTCGAGGGCGATCGTGCCGCCCCGGTGGCCGACGGACAGGGGTGGCAGACCGCCGCCGGCGACCCAGTCGCGCACGAGCTGCACGGCGTCGGCGGTCCGGCGCCGCCGCCCGAGCAAGCGCTGCGCACCCCCGGTCTCCTCGTCCGACCACAGCCCGACCTGCAGGCCGTCGAGGGCGGCCGACCGGGCGGGGTCGGCCGGCTCCAGCCGGAGGAGGGCGACGAACAGGTCGACGGGACCGGCGAGGTGTGGGCCCGCTGCATACTCCCGCAGGCGCGCGACGAGCGCCGACAGCTCCAGCGTCCCGTCGGTGCGGGAGGGGGTGCTCAGCACGCAGGGGATCTCGCCCAGCCGCAGGGTGGTCTCCGACATCAGCACCCGGTGCAGCGCCTGCGTGGTGCTGAGGCTGGTGACGCCGTAGGTGTCGGGGTCGAAGGGCACCCGGACGCCGGTGTGGAACTGCGCGGTCGTGGTGTGCAGCCGGCGGTGGGCCGCCGGGCCCACCTGGTCCCACGGCTCGGCCCGCAGGGCCCGCAGGCCCGCGGGCACGGGAAGCTCGAGGACCCGGTCGCCCAGACCCCGCGCCCAGGCCCTGGCACCGCGCGGATCGGTCCGGCTCCACCGCACCGCCGCGTCCCAGAACATCGCCCCGTCGCAGGGGTCCATCGCCACGGTCGTGCGGCTCAGCGCCGCCGTCATCGACGCCTCGTCCGGGTCGACCACCGCGGCGGCGCCGGTCGCGACGACCGGGGCAGGATCGGTCCACAGGCCGGTCGGGGGAGGTTCGTGGGCGGGTACGGGTGCGGCGCCGAGGGCGTCCAGCGCCCGGGTCGCCCGCTCGGCGAGGGCCCGGTCGGGCAGGTCGGCCGCCACGGTGAGGGCCTGCACCCGCGCCTCCCGGCCCCACGGCGCGTCCTGGGCGACGAGCGCCCGCAGCAGGGTCGTGCGCTGCGCCTTCTCGGGGCGGGTGAAGACCGTCGTCGCGACCGCGGCGACGTCCGCGTCGCCCGCGGCGGCGACCACCGCGGGCAGCAGCACGGCCGTGACCGGCCCGCGCGCCGTGGCCAGCAGGTGGACCAGGAGCGGCAGCCGTCCGGCCGCGTCGTCGGGCCCGAGCTCCAGGGCGTCCAGGATCCGGGCGAGCGCGCGCTGGCTGTGGGCGCTGTCCTGGCGGGTGAGCGCCTCGAGGACGGAGGCCAGGACCCGCCCGCGGTCGAGCACGCCCTCGGCCACCAGCTGGGCCACCGCCACCTCCAGCTCCCTGCCCGGGCGACGGAACGTCTCGAGGGACGCGAAGGCGTCGGGGGTGGCCAGCGCGACCGCGAGGCCCTCGGCGACCGAGGGGGTGTCGCGCAGCTCCTCGACGAGGGACCCCTCCGGGCCGGTGCCCTCCAGCAGGGCCGCCCAGGCCCGGCCGAACGCGGGGCCGTCGGGCAGCTGCGCCATGCCCGCCTCGACGAGCGGCAGCCCGAACCGGGCCACCCAGCCCACCCCCCACATCTCCTCCTTGCCGAAGGTCAGGCGGGAGGCGGCGTCCAGGAACGGCTGGCAGAACCCGGGTCCGCGGGTGAGGGCCACCTCCACGCCCAGCGCGTCGCAGGGGGCCCGACGCCACCCGGAGGTGAGCCGGCCGAGCTCCCTGGCGGCCTGCGCGGGGGGAAGGACGGCGAGCGCCAGGGCCCGCAGGGCACCGGTCCCGTCGACCGCCGGGTCCTGCCCGAAGGAGCTGCCCCACCGGTACGTCTCGTGCCAGTGGCTCTGCCGGGACCGGTACCAGGCGGCCGTCTGCCGACCGAGCTCGCCGCCCGGGTCGGTCAGGACGTAGGGCCGCAGGTCCGCCCACCGGCCCGTGGCCAGCACGTCCTCCAGCTCGTCGTGCACGGTCACGGGTGCCCCCTTGCGCTCCGGTGCTCCTGCCCCGGAGCCCTCTGGCGGAGAGTATGCAGCAGCCGCGGGCCCGTGGGTAGGTCCCCGCCTCCCTACGATGGCTCCATGTCCACCGGAGGCGTGCACGGCCTGGGGTTCCTCGGCGTGCGGGTCGAGGACCCCGAGCGGTTCCGCGCGACGGTCGCGCTCCACCGCGACACCCTCGGCCTGGAGGTGCTCCGCGAGGAGCCGGACCGGCTGGTCTGGTTCCGGCTGGGCGACGGCACCGAGCTGCACGTCTACGGTCCGCAGGACACCGACCACACCGCGTTCGGCGACCGGCCGTGCGTCGGCCTCGTCGTCGACGACGTCGAGGGGACCCGGCGCCGGATGGAGGCCGAGGGCGTGGAGTTCCTCTGGGACACCCAGCGGGACGCGGAGCGGGTGTGGGCCCACGACCGCGCCCCGGACGGCACCGTCTACGAGCTGATCGGCCGCCGCTGACAGGCCAGGGGTCAGGAGGCCGGGGTCAGGAGGTCGGGGTCGTGTCCTGGGTGCGGACCACGTGCACCGAGCAGTGGGCGTGGCGCACGACACCGGCGGCGGTCGATCCGAGCAGGAAGTGCTCCCACCCGGGCTGGGCCGAGGCGATGACGATGCAGTCGTGGCCGCCCTCCTTGGCCATCGCCAGGATGGTCCGGGTCGCATGCCCCCTCCGGGTGACGACCTGCACGTCCGGGGCGCTGAACTCGGCGACCAGATCTTCGGCGATGGCCTCCTGGCTCTCCTCGACGACGGGCTCCAACGCGTAGACCTCGGCCGTGAGGTAGCGGGGGAGCTCCTCGAGCACCGAGACGACGGTGATGCTGCCGTCGGGGCTCAGCAGCGAGCGGGCCACCTCCATCGCTCGGCCCGCCTCGTCGCCGTGGCCCGGGGCGACCGGGACCAGGATCGTGGAGTAGGACATGGTGTCTCCTCTCCTGGGCACCCGCATCTGCCGGGGTTGGAGGGACGGGACGCACCAGACCGTCTACTAAACATAGTAGTACCTGCGTCGGCCTCGCCGTCGGCGACGTGGAGGCCAGGCGCCGGACGGCACCGCCGACGAGCTGGTCCGTCCCGTCCCCGGGTGACTCAGTTCTTCTGGCCACCGCCCCTGGTGGAGTCGTCCACGTAGGTCTGCACCTGGCCGGTGTACGGCGTGACGGTGTTGACCCGGCCGACGACGCCGACGGTCCAGGTGCCCGCCTCCGGACTGGTGGTCATCACCTCGCGCTCGGTGATGGGCGTGTCGAGCAGCCCGGCCGAGGAGGCCACCTCGTTGCCCGCCGGGTCGTAGAGGAAGAGGTAGACGTTGTCGGCCGGGTTGTCCCAGGTGATGGCCGCGGACAGCGCCGCCGTCCCGTCGGCCACCTCGACCTCGTGGTAGCTCCAGAACTGCTCGTCCACGTCCCCGATGCCGGTGTCCACGAGGTAGCCGCCGGGAAGCACGGTGCCGGCGATCGGCGTCGGGTCGCCGCTGGGCACCAGCCCGCTGTCGTCGGCCGGCGTGCAGTTGGTGCGCCCCTGCTCGGCCCACGTCACCGCGGCCTGGGCGTCCAGCATGCCGGCGCCCACCTCGAAGGAGGCGTAGCCGGCCATCTCGTCGGCGGAGCACTCCAGGATGTCGATGACGTCCCGGGCGGACAGGGCCGGGTTGGCCTCCAGCATCAGCGCCACGGTCCCCGAGACGTGCGGGGTGGCCATGCTGGTGCCGCTGGCCCGGGTGTAGAACGGGTTGTCGGTCACGACCCCGGTCGACATCAGCGTGGCGGTGCTGGACCGGGCGGCGCCGATGTCCACGCCGGGCGCGGTGAGGGTCGGCCGGTACAGCCCGCCGCCGGCGTCGCGGTCCTGGTTGTCGTCGGGCCGGCCGGTGGAGGAGAAGCTGGCCAGGCTGAAGTCCTTGTCGGCCGCGGCGACCGCCACGACGTAGGGCGAGACCGCGTTGCGGCCCATGGTGTTGGGGCTGCCGGAGTTGCCGGCGGCGAACACGGTGACCACGCCCTCGTCGTAGGCGGCCTTGGTGGCGATGTTCACCGGGTCCTCGGGGTCGTAGTCGCTGCCGCCTCCGCCGCCCCAGCTGTTGGAGACGACGCGCACGTTGTGCTGCTGGCCCTCGGTGAGGATCCAGTCGTAGGACTGGATCGCCCACCAGCTGAGGACGTTGGCCGAGCCGAGCTTGAAGCTGACGATGTCGGCCCCGGGGGCGACGCCGGTGAAGTGGCCGTCGCTGGCGGCTCCGGTGCCGGCGATGGTTCCGGACACGTGGGTGCCGTGCCCGTGGTCGTCGATGCTGACCGGGCTGTCCACGAACCCGACGTTGGTGTCGCTGAGCGGGTCTCCCACGACGGCGAAGTTGTGGATGACCTTGTCCCCGTGGGGGAGGTCGGGGTGCGTGGGGTCCACCCCCGTGTCGGTGACGGCCACCGTGACGCCGGAACCGTCGTAGGCCCGCCGCAGCCCGTCACCGGCCCAGACGTCGTCGGCGTTGATCATCTCGATGCTGTCGTCCAGGTAGAGCTCGTCCCGGGCGTTCTCCCAGACGCTGCGGGTGTCCTCCCAGGAGGCCACCTCCCGGATCTGCTCGGGGGACAGCGTGGCCAGGGCCATCGGCAGGGTCCGGGTGGTCTGCAGGTCCGCGTCCAGGCCGGCGAGCCGCTCGAGCCCGGAGCGGTCCGCGAAGGTGACCACGACCTCCAGGGAGGGGCCGCCCGCGGCGAGGAACTCCTCGACCGCGTCCGACAGGGGCGCCAGGCCTGATTCCACCTGGGTCGTCGCCCCGGCGGGAGCGACCAGCGCGCCGGCGAGCGCGAACGAAGCAAGGGCTGGGGTGATCCATCTCACACGTGACATGGCCGGTGACGCTACGACGGCCTCCGATGGGCCTCAACCCGAGCGGGTCGATCTGACCGAATCTTGACCGGGTCCTTGCCCCGTCCTGACCGAGGCGGCCCGGACCCGCGCCGGCCCGCCGCGCAGCCCCCGGTGCCAGGAGCTGGACCGCCTCAGGCGGTGCGGGCCCGGGCTCCCTGCCGGAGGACCGCTTCCCGCTCCTCCTCGCTCATCCCGCCCCAGACCCCGTAGGGCTCCTGGACCGAGAGGGCGTGCTCGCGACACTCGCGCAGGACGGGGCACTGCTCGCAGATGGCCTTGGCGCGGGCCTCCCGGCGGCGACGCGACGGGCCGCGCTCACCCTCGGGGTGGAAGAAGATCTCGGGACTGGCGGTGCGGCAGAGGCCCTGGTACTGCCACTCCCACAGGGCGGCGACAGGTTCCGGCTGGTCGGACATGACAGACCTCCTCGGTCTGGATGGTCATCCACCATGTCACTGGTGCCTGCGCCGCGATTACATCCTCAGGGGTGTGACCGGCTCGGCTGCCGTCCTGTACCGCGACCGGGGGCGCGTCCGGGCCAGACCAAGTCTTGACCGACTCCTTGCCCCCTCCTGACCCCCCGGTCCCTAGCGTGGGCGGCACCACGCCCCACCGCCGAAGGAGCCGGCCATGCCGCACACCCCGATCTCACGTCGTTCCGTCCTCGGGTGGGGAGCCCTCGCCGCCCTGGGGGTGCCCCTGGCCGGGGCGGGCACCGCATACGCGGACCCGACCTTTCCCCAGCCCAGCGAGGATCCGCCGCTGGCGGCGATCCGCTCCTACGGCGACATGGTCAGGGAGCTGGAGCGGCTGGAGCGCACGAGCCGCTACCCGGTGACGGTGGAGACCCTGTCGGAGATCGGGACGGCGGAGTCGCTGTCGGAGCAGGGGCGGGAGCTGTATGTGGCGACCGTGGGCACAGGGGACACCGCCGTCTGGGTGCAGGGACGGATCCACGGCAACGAGCCCTACGGTCTGGACGGGATCATGACCGTGCTGAAGAGCCTGGCGACCAGCGGGGCGGCACAGTGGCGGCAGATCCGCGAGGAGTTCACCGTCCACGTCATCCCGGTCTACAACCCGGACGGGTCGGAGATGAACATCCGCGAGACGGTGCTGTGGGACCGGGAGAACGACGTGCCCCGTCTGGACGGGAACGGC
>DATISK010000212.1:0-8628 GCA_035581545.1 Ornithinimicrobium sp.
CTGGGCCGGCGTCCACCGCGTCCTGCGCCCCCGACCCGGATCCACCGTCGTGGTCTCCACCGCCGCCGGCGCAGTCGGGTCGATCGTCGGCCAGCTCGCCTCGAGGATGGGCTGCCGCACCGTCGGCATCGCCGGCGGCCCGGACAAGGCCGCACGCTGCGTACAGGAGTTCGGCTACGACGTCGGGATCGACTACCACGCCCCCGACTTCGCCCAGCAGCTCGCCGAGGCCACCACCGACGGGGTCGACCACTACTTCGACAACACCTCCGGACCGATCACCGACACCGTCCTGGCCCGCCTGGCCCCGCACTCCTCCGTGCTCGTCTGCGGCACCGCGGCCATCACCTCCTGGGACCCCTGGCCCACCGGCCCCCGCCTCGAACGCATCGTCCTGACCCGCCGCGCCCGCATCGAGGGCTTCCTGGCCTTCGACCACCTCGACACCCTCGAGGACGCCGTCACCGAGCTGGCCGACCTGGTCCGCACCGGCCAGCTGACCCACCGCGAGCACGTCCTCGACGGCCTGCACCAGGCACCGGACGCGATCGCCATGCTCTACGCCGGCACCAACCAGGGCAAGCTCGTCATCCGACTGCGCTGACCCTCGCCAGCCGCGCGCTGACCCTCGCCAGCCGCGCGCTCCCTCGCTACGCTGGGCGGGCAGCCACCGGCCCGGCCGAGGGGACGCGGGGCCCGGTGGGGTGGGCAGGACGTCGACGTCCGGAGGTGGACCAGCATGACCGCTCGCAGGGTGGCTGTCGTCGCCGGCCTCGTCGGAGGCCTGGGGTGGGTGGCGAAGATGGTGATCATGGCCCTGCAGGGCGGGCCGGACCTGGACAGCATCCCGGAGACCATCGCCTTCGTCACCGGCCTGGTCGGCGTGCTCGTCGCGGCCGCCGCAACGGGCGTCCACCTGACGCGCGGCCGCGGGTGGGGCTGGCGCATCCTGGCCGCGGTCGCCGCGGTCGGCCTCGCGATCCTCGTCGTGGGGTTCGGCCAGGAACTCCTGACGGCACTGCCCGGTGAGAGCTGGGTCCAGGAGGAGGCGATCTTCGGGATCGTCGGTCTCCTCGCCGTCGTGGCGGCCGCCGCCGCCGGGGAGCGCCGGCCCGGACCGGCGCGCTCGGGACGCTAGTCGGTCGCGCCTTCGAGCACGGACGCCAGCTCGACCAGCGAGCCCACCTTCAGGTCGGGCCGGGCGAAGTGGGCGGGGTACGAGGTGCCGCTCCGGTCGACCCACGCCGTCTGCAGGCCCGCCTCGTGGGCGCCGTGGACGTCCCAGGGGTGGACGGCCACCAGCATGGCGTCGGACGCGGCGACCCCGCAGACGTCGAGGGCGTGGGCGTAGGCCTGCGGCGCGGGCTTCCACCGTGGGGCGTCCTCCACGGACAGCAGCCGGTCGAAGGCGTCGTCGAGACCGTGGCGCTCGAGCAGTCCCTGCGCGACCGAGGTGGCACCGTTGCTGAGCGTGACCAGCGGCACGCCCAGGTCCCGCAGCGCCTGCACCCCCTCGACGACGTCCGGATGCACGCCCAGCTGCCCGAAACCGGCCATCACGTGCTCGACGGCCGCCTCCACGTCGTCCACGTGCGGGGCCAGCATGCTGCCCAGCACGTCCCTGCCCACGTCGACGAACGAGGGGTTGGACCCGGCCGCGGTCAGCGCGAACCCGTCCCGCAGCAGCGCGGCGAACCACGTCCTCGCCAGGTGCTCGGGGGCGCCGACGGCGGCGAACCGCTCCCCCATCGGGCCCATGTCGGAGAGCGTCTCGTTGACGTCGAACACGATCAGGGACGGGCGTCGGTCGAGCCGGGGCGCCATCAGTCCTGCCCCGGACCCAGGGCGGTGAAGATCTCCACGGTGCCGGTCAGGGTGCGGTGCACCGGGCACTTGTCCGCGATCCGCAGCAGGGCCTCGCGCTGCTCCGCCGAGAGCGCGGGGTCGAGGGTGATGGTGCGGTCGATCCGCTCGAGCCGGCCCTCGGTGGTCTCGCACTCCTCGCAGTCCCTGGCGTGGATCCGGGAGTGCCGCACCTGGACCGTCGTCGCTCCGTAGTCCCATCCCTTCCGCCGCGCGTACATCCTCATCGTCATCGAGGTGCACGCGCCCAGGCCCGACAGCACCACCTGGTAGGGGTCGGGCCCGTCGTCCTGACCCCCGGCGGCGGTCGGCTCGTCCAGGACCCAGGTATGCCGCCCCGCCTCGGCAGAGTGCGCATATCCCCCGTCCGGATCGCGCTCGGTCACCCGCACGCCGTCCGGCACCGGGTCGGTCACCTGGGCGGTCGCCACGGCGCGAGCCGCCTCGTCGGCGGGCTCGACCGTCCCGTCCGCCCCGGCCGCCCCGTCCTGGGGGGTGGTGGGATCGGAGAGGTAGCGCCCGGCCCAGGTCGCGATGATCGCGGCGGCGAACTCGGCGTCGGCGTGGTCGGAGAGCAGGTGGTCGGCGCCGTCGAGCGAGACGAACGAGCGGGGGTGTCCGGCCGCCGAGAAGATCTTTCCTGCCTCCTCGATCCCCACGACCCGGTCCTCGGGCGAGTGCAGCACGAGCAGCGCGGCGTCCATCGCCCGGAGCCGGTCGGACTGAGACTGCTCGGAGATGTCGTCGAGGAAGCGCTGCCCGATCACGAAGGGCCGGCCGCCGATGTCGACCTCCAGCCGGTCCTCACCGTCGTCGCTCGGGCGGGCGCCGCGCAGCAGGTGGCGCACGTGGTCGGGCGAGGCGGGGGCCGCGAGGGTCACGACGGCCCGGACGGTCTCGATCTGCCCGGCCGCGGCGAGGACCGCCGCGCCGCCGAAGGAGTGCCCCAGGAGCAGGCCGACCTCTCCCCACTCGCGCCCCATCCACGCCGCGGCCGCCACCAGGTCCTGCACGTTGGAGGTGAAGGTGGTCGCGGCGAAGTCCCCCTCGGAGTCGCCCAGCCCGGTGAAGTCGAAGCGGAGCACCGCATACCCGCGCTCGGCCAGCTCGCGGGAGATGCGCGCGGTGGCGTGCGCGTCGCTGGTGCAGGTGAAGCAGTGCGCCATGATGGCGTACCCCCGCGGCCGCCCGTCCGGCAGCTCGAGGGTGGCCGCCAGGTCGGCACCGCTGGCTCCCGGGAAGGTCACGTCCCGAACGGTGGTCCGGTCCCCGTCACGGACGGCCTGCTGCTGGGTCTGCTGCACGTCATACCTCCGTGGATGTGGTCCTGCTGAGCTGCGTCCACCCTTGCACGCCGGGGCGGGTCGTGCCCGGCCGGTGCCGCCCCCCACCCACGTGCCGCTCGACGGTGGCAGTCTGGTGGGCACCGACCGATCCGAGGAGCCACCCATGGACGCACCCCGCTACGAGGACCTGACCGCCCTGCTGGTCAACTGCTCGCTGACCCCCGACCCCGACCGCTCCCACACCGGGCGGCTGCTCGACGTGGTCGAGCACCTGATGACCGGCGCCGGCGTCACCGTGGACCGGCTGCACGCGGTCGGCCACGACATCGCTCCCGGCGTCCAGCCCGACATGCGCGAGCACGGGTGGGAACGCGACGAGTGGCCCGAGCTGTGGCCCCGGGTCCAGGCCGCCGACATCCTCGTCCTGGGCACCCCGCTGTGGCTCGGCGAGGAGTCCTCGGTCTGCCGCCGCGTCGTCGAGCGGCTCTACGCCATGTCCGGCCAGCTCAACGACGCCGGCCAGTCGATCTACTACGGCAAGGTCGGCGGCGCGGTCATCACCGGCAACGAGGACGGCGTCAAGCACACCGCGATGTCGCTGCTGTTCGCCCTGCAGCACCAGGGCCTGACCATCCCCCCGCCGGCCGACGTCGGCTGGATCGGCGAGATCGGACCCGGCCCGTCCTACGGCGACCCCCGCGAGGACGACGTGCCGGTCGGGTTCGACAGCGACTTCACCCGCAAGAACGCCACCATCATGTCCTGGAACCTCATGCACACCGCCGACCTGCTGCGACGCTCCGGCGGGCTGCCGACCTACGGCAACGACCGCAACGCCCTCCAGGACGGGGAGCTGTTCGGCTACGCCGCCCCGGAGCCGGTCGGCAGCGACGGGTCCTGACGCGTCCGGCTACAACCAGCGCGGCAGGACCGGGGCGGGACCGCCGTCGACGGTCTCCGGCGCCGCCTCCGCGTCCCGACCCGTGAGGTATGCCGCCAGCTGGGCCGCCGTCCCCCGCACCTCGCGCGCAGCCGGGCCCTCACCCGGCTCACCGATGCGCCACGTGCGCTCCCCCACCTCGTCGTGGAGCCAGAGGGCGGGGTGGGCGGCGGAGCCGACGGCAACCGTCCGCTGGTCGACGACGTCGTCGACCAGGTCGTGCAGGAAGCCCTCGGGGAGGTCGACGAAGGACACCCCGGCCCCGAGGTCGACGGCATGGATCATCACCTCCCGGGCCCGCATCCAGGGCACCACGGTCGCCCCGATCGTGCGCCCCTGCGCCGTGCGCACCGGGCTCTCCCACTGCTCGTCGGTCAGCGCGTCCAGGTCCGCTCGCAGCTCCCGTGCCGAGGAGGCGAACCACTCCCGCAGCTCGGCCGGCGACCGCAACGCCCCGGTCTCGATGTCGGCGTTGCGCTGATCCATGGAGGCGTACATCGGCGTCTCCACGCCGGTGCGGGCCCAGGTGACGAGGTTGCGCAGGGCCTCGGCGTTGGCCGCCACGTGCGCGACGACGTGGCGTCTGGTCCACTCCTGGAGCGACGAAGGGCCGTCGAGCTCCTCGTCGGACAACCCGGACAGCACCCGTCCGAAGATCGAGGTGCCCTCGTCCGCCCACGCGAGCGAGCGGGTCAGCGGTGGTGCCATCAGAACCTTCCTTCCTCGGCCGGGGGTCCCGGCCGCACGACCTGGTCGAGCCACCCCGCCAGCTCCTCGGCGACCTCGAGCGGCTGCTCGCCCGGAGCGAGGTGGGCCGATCCCTCGGCGATGACGAGTCGGGCCGAGGGGATCGCCCCGGCCAGCTGCTCCTGCGTCGCGGGGGGCACCACCTGGTCGTGGCGTCCGCCGAGGACCAGCACCGGCACCGTCACGTCCTCCAGGTAGGGCCGGAGGTCGGCCGCCGCGAGCGCCTCGCACACCCGCGCGTAGGACTCGTCGTCCGCCTGCTCCAGACCCGCGAGCAGAGCGGAGGCGGTGCCCTCCTCCCGTTCGAGGAACCCGGGCGCGAACCACCGCTGCGTCGACCCCTCGACCATGCTGACCGTCCCCTCGCGCCGGACCGTCGCGGCCCGCTCGTGCCATCCCTCGGCGGTGCCGATTTTCGCACCCGAGCACAGGACCGCGCTGCCGCGCACCCGGCCGACCCCGCCCGACCGACCGGTCGCCAGGGTCAGCCCGACGACCCCGCCGACGCTCACGCCGGCGTAGGCGAAGGCTTCCCCGGGTCGGACGTCGTCGACCAGTCCGACCACCGAGCGGCCCAGGTCCTCCACCGTGAACGCGTCGGAACAGGGATCACCGTCCCCGTGCCCCGGCAGGTCCCACCCCAGGACGTCCACCTCGGCCCGGGCGGCCAGGTGACGGGCGCACTCCTGCCACAGGGCGACCACCCCGGTGCCCAGCGAAGGTCCGACCACCAGAAGGGGTCGTCCGGTGTCCGGCGTCAGCCAGTGTCCCCGCAGGACCGGTGCGCTCATCGCCGTCCATCCGTCCCGCGGTCAGCGTGCCCGACCGTCTCGATCATGAGGACAGGTTCCCATGCTGACGGATCCGAGCATCTCGGGCACCCCTCCCGGACGAAATTCGTCGCGCCGCCCCCGCGCCCGACCATGGTGCGGCCCCCGTCCGCGCTGACCCAGGATCCCCCTCCACCGCCCGCTGACCTGCGAAGATCACGGGCGCACCTGGCGGCGCAACCGCATACCTCTGATTCCTCGTCCGGGTCGCGCCCGCCCTAGATTGACCTCCCATGGAGCAGCCCCCCGCCGACTGGAGACCCGACACCCTGGCCGTCCGCGGCGGGCTGATGCGCAGCGGGTTCGACGAGACCGCCGAGGCGCTCTACCCCACCTCCGGCTACGTCTACGCCAGCGCCGAGGAGGCCGACGCGGCGTTCGGGGAGGAGATCGAGCGCTTCGTCTACTCCCGCTACGGCAACCCCACCGTGGCCATGCTCGAGGAGCGGCTCCGGCTGCTGCACGGCGCCGAGGCGTGCCAGGCGACCGCCTCCGGCATGTCGGCGGTCTTCACCACCCTCGGCGGGCTGTGCGCGCAGGGCGACCGGATCGTGGCCGCGCGGGCGCTCTTCGGCTCCTGCTTCGTCGTGGTCGACGAGGTCCTGCGCCGCTGGGGCGTGCAGGCCACCTTCGTCGACGGCACCGACCTGGACCAGTGGGCGCAGGCGCTCTCCACCCCGGCGAGCGCCGTGTTCTTCGAGACGCCGTCCAACCCCACCCAGGAGCTCGTCGACATCGCCGCGGTGAGCGAGCTGGCGCACGCGGCCGGCGCGGTCGTCGTCGTGGACAACGTCTTCGGCACGCCGGTCTTCTCCCGGCCCCTGGACCACGGCGCCGACGTGGTCGTCTACTCCACCACCAAGCACATCGACGGGCAGGGCCGGGTGATGGGCGGGGCGATCGTGGGGCCGGCCGAGCTGGTCGGCGGCCCGATCCGCACGCTCGTGCGGCACACCGGGCCCTCCCTGTCCCCCTTCAACGCGTGGGTGACCCTCAAAGGGCTGGAGACCCTCACCCTGCGGGTGGAGCGGATGGCGGCGAGCGCGCTCACCCTGGCCACCGAGCTGGAGGCCGACCCACGGGTGCGGCGGGTGTTCCACCCCTGGCTCCCCTCGCACCCCCAGCACGAGCTGGCGCGGCGGCAGATGACCGGCGGCGGCACGGTCGTGACGTTCACGCTCGACGGGGGCCGGGCGGAGGCGTTCCGGTTCATGAACGCCCTGCAGGTCGTCGACATCTCCAACAACCTCGGGGACGCCAAGTCGCTGACGACCCACCCGGTCACCACCACCCACCGGCGTCTGCCCGAGGAGGCCCGCCTCGCGGCGGGCATCGAGGACGGCACCGTCCGGCTGTCCGTGGGGCTGGAGGACCTGGACGACCTGCGCGAGGACGTGGCGAGGGGCCTGACGGCGGCGTTCGGCTGACCGTGCGGCACGTCGACGTCCTCGTCCTGGGTGCCGGGCAGGCGGGCCTGTCCACGGCCTACCACCTGCGGCGGCGCGGGTTCGTCCCCGCCGGTGACGACGTCGCGGCCGGCCCGCCGACCCCGGGCACCTACCTCGTGCTCGACGGCGAGGAGGGTCCCGGCGGCGCCTGGCGCCACCGCTGGCGGTCGCTGCGGATGGCCACCGTCAACGGCATCGCCGAGCTGCCGGGCAAGGCGATTCCGCAGGCGGACCCGTGCGAGCCGAGCTCGGAGTTCCTGGTGCGCTACTTCGGGCGCTACGAGGACGAGCTCGGGCTGCCGGTGCTGCGGCCGGTCCGGGTGCGGCGGGTGGCGCGGGAGGACGCCGACCCGCGGGGGCGGCTGCGGGTGGAGACGTCCGAGGGGCCGTTCTCGGTGCGGGCGGTCGTCAACGCCACCGGCACCTGGCGCAAGCCGTTCTGGCCGATCTACCCCGGGCAGGAGACCTTCGCCGGCCGCCAGCTGCACGTCGCCGACTACGGTGCGGCGCAGGACTTCCGGGGCCGGCACGTCGCCGTGGTCGGTGGCGGCATCTCGGCGGTGCAGCTGCTCGACGAGATCTCGCAGGTGACGGCCACCAGCTGGTTCACCCGCAGCGAACCGGTCTGGCGCGACGACGACTTCGACGCCGAGGCGGGACGGCGGGCCGTGGCGATGGTCGAGGAGCGGGTCCGTCAGGGCCTGCCTCCGCAGAGCGTGGTCTCGGTGACCGGGTTGCTGCGGACGCCCGCGCTCGTGGCCGCGGCCCGGCGCGGGGCCCTGGACCGCCGCCCGATGTTCACCGAGATCGTCCCCGAGGGGGTGCGCCTCGTCGACGGTCCGGTGCTGGAGGTCGACGTGATCCTCTGGGCGACCGGTTTCCGCGCCGCGCTCGACCACCTGGCCCCGCTCGGTCTGCGGGGCCACGGCGGCGGCATCCGGATGGCGGGCACCCGGGTGGCGGACGAGCCGCGGGTGCCCCTGGGCGGCTACGGGCCCTCGTCCTCGACCATCGGCGCGAACCGGGCCGGGCGCGCGGCGGTCACCGACCTCGCCCGGTTCCTGGACGGTTGACCGCGGGCCCGGGCCACCCCTCCTCCTGCGTCTCGTCCGGTCAGCCGTCGAGGCGGCGCACCTTGAGGGTGAACCCCTGCGCCCGGAGGGCCTCGACCAGCTCGTCGCCGATCGCCACGGCGGGCGTCAGCACGCCGCCCTGCCTCGACCGGTCCGGGTCGGACCCGGCCCGTCCCCGGGTCTGGAACAGCGTCAGTGCCGCCTGGCCGAGCATGACCGAGGTGGCGGCATACCCCGGGTCCCCCTGGGCGGCGACGGTGGCGGCATACCGCCTCCCGTCCTCGGTGGCGGTCTCGGTCTCCGTCCGGAACGAGCCGGCCTCCCGGGTCGCCCGGTCCGGCCCCTCCCCCGGCGCCGGCAGCAGCCGGTCCACGACGGGACCGACCACCGGCAGCGCGAGCGCGCCCAGGAACGCCCCGAGCCCGGCGACCATCCCCGTGG
>DATISK010000213.1:0-9411 GCA_035581545.1 Ornithinimicrobium sp.
CGGCAACTCGGGGCACCCCTTCCACCCCAACCACACCGACCAGAGCAGGACCTGGCTGGAGGGCGGGACCTATCCGTTCGTCTCCGGACGCGACGCGGTGCTGGAGCGGGCGCACCACACGATGACGCTCACCGCGTCCCCGTCGGGCTGACCGGCAGCGGCGTCACGCCCGTGGCCGGGCGCAGCACCGCGTCCACGCGCACGTCATGCCCTGCTGCGGGCACGGACGGCACGAGCTCGTGGTCGTGCAGCACCGCGACCACCGGTGCGCCCGGGGAGAGCTCGCGCAACCGTGGCAGCGTCGTGTCGTAGTAGCCGCCGCCCTGGCCCAGCCGCACCCCGTCCAGCCCCAGGGCCAGGGCCGGGACGAGGGCCAGGTCGACCTCGGCGAGCACCGCCTCGCCCAGCGGTGCGCGTCCCGGGTCGGCCAGGTCGGCCCAGTCCAGCCGCGGGCGGGCACGCGTGATCGGCACCAGCACCCGGACCCCGGCCTCCTGCAGCCGCTGCACCAGCAGGTCCACCGGCGGCTCGGTGCGCATCGGCTCGAACGCGGTGACCGTCGCGCCCGCCCGCCCGGCGCGCACCCCGTGCGCCGCGACCTGGCCCTCGACGAGCGCCAGCCCGGCGGAGGCCAGCGCCTGCGCGGCCGCAGCCCGTCCGGGCGTGCCCCAGCCGTCGACCAGGTCGCGCCGGGCGGCCCGCACGAGCGAGCGCCACCGGGCCTTCTCGGCGGGCACGTCGGGGCCGGGGACGTGCCGCGGCAGGGCGGGGACGCCGGGGGTGGTGTTCACCGGGCCATTGTGGCCCGGCTGACTACGCTGGGCGGCAGACCCCGAGCAGAAAGGTGAGCACATGATCACCGTCGAGGAGCACCTCGAGCGCATCCTGGAGCAGATCCGGCCGGTGGAGACCCAGACGGTCCCGGTGCCGCGGGCGCACGGGCTGGTGACCACGGCGCAGGTCCGCAGCCGGGCCGACCTGCCCCGTTTCGACAACTCCTCGATGGACGGGTACGCCGTGCGTCGCGAGGACCTCGAGGGTGCCTCCCCGGAGCACCCCGTGCTGCTGACCGTCGCGGGGGACGTGCCCGCCGGCGACCCGCTGCCGCGCAGGCACGTGCCCGGCCAGGCCTGGCGGATCATGACCGGTGCGCCGATCCCCGAGGGTGCCGACGCGGTCGTGCGGGTCGAGGACACCGACGGGCACGTGCGCGAGGCGCAGTTCCGGGTCCAGCCGGAGGAGGGGGCCAACATCCGGCGCGCCGGGGAGGACGTGCGCGAGGGGGACGTCGTCCTGCCCGCCGGCACCCCGATCGGGGCCCCGCAGCTGGCCGCGCTGGTGTCCGCGGGCGTGGAGCAGGTCGAGGTGGTCGGGCCGGTCCGCGTCGTGGTGCTCTCGACCGGGGACGAGCTCGTCGCCGTGGGGGAGCCCGTCGGCCCGGGGCAGATCGTCGACTCCAACGGCCCGATGCTCGAGGCGCTGGTCCGCGAGGCCGGCTTCTTCCCCGTGCACGTGGGGCACCTGCCCGACGACGAGGCGGCGACGAAGAAGGAGATCAGGCACCACCTCGACCACGCCGACGCGATCATCACGACGGGCGGGGTCAGCAAGGGGGCCTACGACATCGTCAAGAAGGTGCTCAGCGGCGAGGGGTCGACCGAGTTCGTCGAGGTCGCCATGCAGCCGGGCAAGCCCCAGGGCTTCGGTGTCCTCGGGCGGCGCAAGGTCCCGGTCTTCATGCTGCCGGGCAACCCGGTGAGCGCCCTCGTCAGCTTCGCGGTGTTCGTGCGCCCGGCGCTGGAGCGCAGGGCCGGCCGGCGGGTCACCGACGGCGGGACCACCGGCCTGGTGACCACCGGGTGGCGCAGCGCCTCGGAGCGCACCACCTACACCCGGGTGCGCCTGACCCGCGACGTCACCGGGGAGTATGCGGTCGAGCCGGTCGGCGGTCCCGGGTCGCACCTGGTCGCCGGGCTGGCGATGGCCGACGCCCTGGCGGTCAGCGGCACGGACGAGGAGGAGGTGTCCGTGGGGTCCACGGTCGAGCTGCTGCTGCTGCGGCCCCGCCGGGAGATCGACGGCCGGCTCTCGGCCCCGGGGCAGGAGGACGACGGCGACGAGGGCACCTCGGGGTCGGACCGCGGCCCGGCCGCCGCCGGGGACGAGGCGTGACCGCCGACGGACTGACCCACCTGCGCGCCGACGGCACGGCGCACATGGTCGACGTCACGGGCAAGGAGGTCACCGCCCGCACCGCCAGCGCGACCGGGCGGGTGCAGCTGTCGCGGGTCGCGGTGGAGTCCCTCCGCTCCGGCACCGTGCCCAAGGGGGACGCCCTCGGGGTGGCCCGGATCGCCGGGATCCAGGCGGCCAAGCGCACCCCCGACCTGGTGCCCCTGTGCCACCCCGTCGCCGTGCACGGCGTCGAGGTCGACCTGGTCGTGGACGACGAGGGGGTGGCCATCACCGCGACGGTGCGCACGGCCGACCGGACCGGCGTGGAGATGGAGGCCCTCACCTGCGTCAGCGTGGCGGCCCTGGCCCTGGTCGACATGATCAAGGCGGTGGACCGGCTGGCCGTGATCACCGACGTGCGGGTCACCGCCAAGTCGGGCGGCCGGTCCGGGGACTGGGTCCGGCCGCGGTGAGCTGGGCCTGGCCGGTCACGCTGACCACCGTCCTGCCCGGGGGGTCGACGCTGGTCCTGCGCCCCCTGGCCCGGTCGGACCGGGAGGCGTGGCAGGAGGTGCGCGCCCGCAACGCCCGGTGGCTCGCGCCGTGGGAGTCGACCGTGCCGGGGCGCCCGGCGGGGCGCACGCCCTTCACCCGGCTGCGCCGCAGCCTGGAGCGCGCGGCGCGGGACGGGTTCCTGCTGCCGTTCGTCGTCGAGGCGGACGGGCGGCTGGTCGGCCAGGTGCAGCTCTTCGACGTCCTGGGCGGGGCCCGCTCCAGCGGGCTGGTCGGCTACTGGCTCGACGAGGAGGCCACCGGGCACGGCTACGCCACCTGGGCCGTCGCGCTGCTGACCGACCACGCCCTGGGCCCGGCCGGCCTGCACCGGGTGGAGGTGGCCATCCGCCCCGAGAACACCGCCAGCCTGAGGGTGGCCGAACGCCTCCGGCTGCCGGAGGAGGGGCTGCGGCGCGGGTTCATGTACGTCGACGGACGGTGGGCCGACCACCGGTGCTTCGCGGTCCTCGCCGAGGACCTGCGGCCCGGGGGGTATGCCGAGGGCGGGCTGGTCGACCTGCTCCGCCGCGACCCGGGCGGGCGGCCCCCCGGGAGGCCCGGACGGACCGGCGCCGAGGACACCGCCCGTCACACCAGAAACTTGCGCGACACTCCGTCCGCCTGACGCACGGTCAGGCGGTGGCCCCCTAGCGTGGCGCACGTGCCCAGCGTGAGCAGTCTGATCTTCGTCGTCATCCTGGCGGTGTGGGCTGTCTACCTGGTCCAGCACTGGGTCCGTCGCCGCGACCACCTGGCCACCGCACGGTCGGTCGACCGGTTCTCCGAGGCGATGCGGGTGCTGGAGCGCAGGCGGGCCCTGCCCCGACCCGAGACCGCCGAGGTCGCCCCCCGTGCCTACGACACCTCCCCGCTGCGACCGGCCCGTCCCGAGGTCGTCGTCAAACGGAGCGACACCGGTGAGCACGCCGTCCGCGGGGTCCACGGCGCCCGCGCGGTGGCTCCGCCGCCAGGGGTGCGCCGCGCCCAGGTCGCCAACCGTCTCCGTGGCGCCGCCCTGCTCGTCTCCTCCGTCGTCCTCGTCGCCGCCAGCGGGCTGGCCATGGTCGGCACCCTGCCCCGGTGGTCCGCGCTCGCGGCGGTCGCCTTCCTGGGGCTGACCGTCGCCGTCGTGCGCTGGTCCGCGGCCCAGGAGCGGGCGGCCCGCCGTCGCCCGGTCCGGGGCTCCCGGCCGACCGGTGCGAGCGCCCGTCCGCCCGGCCGGCACGAGCCGCGGCGGCCCCTCGCCCCCGAGTACCCCGACCGTCCGGTCGAGCGTCCTGCCGGACGGGCGACCGACCACGCGCTCGCGGCCCAGTCGGTGGCGGTCACCACCCGCCCCGCGCCACGGCGGTCGGGCGCGCGCCGCAGCACCGTCGCGGTCGACCGCAGGCCCGCCCCCCAGCTCTACGACGTCGCGGCGGTCGAGGCCGACGAGCGTCGACGGGAGACCGCCGGGTCCCGGGGCGCACCCGCGGACCTGTCCGCTCCCGAGGTCGGGCCGGAGGTGCGGACCGGCGCCCGGGACGGGGCGGACGGAGGCACGTGGGACCCGGTGCCCGTGCCGCCGCCCACCTACGCGCTCAAGGCGAAGGCCCCCCGCGGGCTGCCCGCCGGCTCCGCCCAGCTGCCGGCCGACGGCACCGTCATGGCGCTGGACGAGGAGTTCGAGGACCTCCCGCACGTCGGTCAGGTGGGCTGAGGAGGCCTCCGTCGCGGATTGGGCGGCCGTCCGCGGCGGTGCTAGAGTATGGAGCCGCACGAGGGGCTGTGGCGCAGTTGGTAGCGCGTCTCGTTCGCAATGAGAAGGCCAGGGGTTCGAATCCCCTCAGCTCCACCGGACAGGGTCCGGTCCCTCCGCCAGGGGCCGGGCCCTTCGTCGTGCCGGGGTAGGCTCGAGCGGCACCGGCGACCGTCCCACGGGTCGGGCCGGCCACCCCCTGCCGAGCATGATCGAGGAGTTGCACACATGGCGGTCAACCTGCGCGGACGCAGCCTGCTGTCGTTGGTCGAGGACAGCCCGGCCGAGATCAAGCACCTCGTCGACCTGGCCCACGACCTCAAGCGCGCCAAGGCCTCCGGCCAGGAGCGCCAGCTGCTCCGCGGCCGCTCGGTCGCCCTCATCTTCGAGAAGACCTCCACCCGCACCCGGTGCGCGTTCGAGGTGGCCGCCGCCGACCAGGGCGCCTCCACGACCTACCTGGACCCGCGCAGCACCCAGATCGGCCACAAGGAGTCGATCAAGGACACCGCCCGGGTCCTGGGCCGGATGTTCGACGCCATCCAGTACCGCGGGTCGAGCCAGGCCAAGGTGCAGGAGCTGGCCGACCACGCCGGGGTCCCGGTCTACAACGGGCTCACCGACGAGTGGCACCCCACCCAGATGCTCGCCGACGCGCTGACCATGACCGAGCACACCCACAAGCACCGGCACGAGACCGCGTTCGCCTACCTGGGGGACGCCCGCAACAACATGGGCCACAGCCTGCTGCTGCTCGGCGCCAAGCTGGGGATGGACGTGCGCATCGGCGCCCCGGCGGGCCTGCAGCCGGCGCGCGAGGTCGTCGACCTGTGCCGTGGGATCGCCGAGGAGACCGGAGCCCGGATGACGATCACCGACGACCCGGCCGCGGCCGTCCGCGGGGTCGACTTCGTGCACACCGACGTCTGGGTCTCCATGGGCGAGCCGGTGGAGGCGTGGGAGGAGCGGATCGAGGGGCTGATGCCCTACCAGGTCAACGCCGACCTCATGGCCGCGACCGGCAACCCGCGGGCCCGTTTCATGCACTGCCTGCCCGCCTTCCACGACACGGACACCGACGTGGGCCGCGAGCTGATGGGGCGCCACCCGGAGCTGGCGAACGGCCTGGAGGTGACCGACGAGGTGTTCGAGTCCGCCGCGAGCATCGTCTTCGACCAGGCCGAGAACCGGCTGCACACGATCAAGGCGCTCATGGTCGCCACCCTCGCGTGAACGGGGCGCCGGAGGTGGCCGGGCCGGTGCTCCGCGAGCCCGCCCACCAGGTCAGCCCGCGGGCGGTGGCCTACTGGGTCGTCAACGGGCTGGTCGGGGGGGTCGTCACCTGGATCGTGCTCTTCACGGTCTACTGGTTCCTGCCGGACTCGTGGGGCCGGTGGCTGGGGCCGCTGTTCGTCCTCGTCATGATCCTCAACCTGGCCGACGTGACCCTGGAGCCGATCGTGCGCTACCGGCGCACACGCTGGGAGGTCACCGGCGAGAAGGTCTTCGCCCAGACCGGGTGGCTCTCCCGCAACCAGCGGATCGCCCCCCTGTCCCGGGTGCAGACGGTGGACACCCACCGCGGCGCCGTCATGCGCCTCTACGGGCTGGCCAACGTCACCGTGACGACCGCCTCGGCGGCGGGTCCGATCACCCTGACCTGCCTGGACAGCGACGTGGCGGACCGCGTCACCGCCGACCTGGCCCGGATCACCGGGCGGACCCGGGGCGACGCCACGTGAGCCTTCCCGACCTGCCGCCGCCGACCGGGGACCCGGTGGTGCCGGGTCCGGCGGCCGCGCGTCCGCCGTCCACCGGCCCGGCCCCCTCCCCGGGGCCGACCGCAGCCGGGGAGGAGTGGCAACGGCTCAGCCCCCGGATGCTCCTGGTGCACCCTGTCCGTGGCCTGGGGTCGATGGCCGTGCCGCTGCTCATCGCCTTCTTCATCGGCCGGGGCGACGACGGGGCCTGGTGGATCTGGCTCGCCGTGGTCGGAGGCGCCCTCGCCCTCGTCGCCGGCATGGTGTCCTGGTTCATCACCCGCTACCGCGTCACCGACGCCCAGCTCCAGCTGCGGACCGGCCTGCTGAACCGGAGGGTGCTCACCGCGCCGCTGGACCGGGTCCGCAGCGTCGACATCGAGTCCACGCCGGTGCACCGCGTGCTGGGGCTGGCCACGGTCAAGGTCGGCACCGGCGTGGACAGCAGCCGGATCGAGCTCGACGGCCTGGGCCGGGAGCAGGCGGCTGCCATGCGCACCTTCCTGCTGTCCCGCTCCGGCGTCGCGACCGCACCCGGCGCCCCGGTCGGCGGGGCTCCGGTCCCGTCCGGCGCCGACCCGACCCATCCCTCCTCGTCGCAGGGCCCGGCCGCCGCCTCCGGCGCGGGTGCGCCCTCCGACGGCGTCGAGCTGGCGCGGATCGACTGGGGCTGGCTGCGCTACGCCCCCTTCAGCCTCTCCAGCCTGGTCGTGGTGGCCGGCGTCGCGGGTGTGCTGGCCCAGTTCGGGGACGACGTGCCCGTCGACGAGGTCGCGGTGGCCCAGGACGCCTGGGCGTGGGTGCTGGCCCAGGCGGTGGCCCTCCTGGTCGTGGCGGCCGTCGTGGCCGTCGTCGTCGGGTGGGTGCTGCTCTCCACGCTGAGCTACGTGCTGACCTGGTGGAACCTTCGCGTGGTCCGGGAGCCGGGCGGCAACCTGCGGGTGACCCGCGGGCTGCTCACCACCCACAGCCAGACGATCGAGCGGGAGAAGGTCCGGGGGGTGCGCATGGGCGAGCCCTTCCTGCTGCGCTTCGTCCGCGGGGCCGAGCTGACCGCGATCGCCACCGGCATCGGCACCGGTGGCACCACCAGGGTGCTGCCCCCCGCGCCCCGGGTCGTGGTGACGCGGGTCGGGCACGAGCTGCTCGAGGAGGACGGGCCGCTGACGATGGCGCTCGTCGGCCACGGCCCCCGGGCGCGCCGCCGGATCCACGTCCGTGCCCAGTGGGGCAGCCTGTTCCTGGCCGCGCTGGCGGCCGTGCCGACGTGGGCGCCCGACGGATGGTGGTTCGCCGGCTGGCCGGCGTGGCTGCCGGTGGCGGTGCTCCTGGGCGTGGGCCTGTTCAACGCCCTCCTCGCGGAGGCCTCCTGGCGCAACCTGGGCCACGGGCTGACGGGGGACCACCTCGTCGTGCAGACCGGGGCGGTCGTGCGCACCCGCGAGGTGCTGGAGCGGGCCGGGGTGATCGGGTGGGTGGTCCACCAGAGCTTCTTCCAGCGGCGCCTCGGACTGTGCCACCTGACCGCGACGACGGCGGCCGGCTCGGAGCAGGTCGTCGTCCCCGACGTGCCGCTGGGCGCGGCGGTCGACCTGGCCCGGCGCGCCACGCCGGGAATGCTGGAGGACGTCCTGGCGTAGTTCCTGCCATGGACGAGATGGAGCGGATGCTGCGCGGGCTGGGGGCCGGTGGGGACGACGGGGTGGACGGGGCCGACACCGACCCCGTGGGCCAGGTGCCCCCGCTGCCGTCGATCGAGCTGCCCGGCGCCGAGGAGCTCGACGACCACGCCCGCTACGACCGGGCGACGTTCCTGTTCCAGAGCAGGTCCTACTCCCGCGCCGTCGAGCTGCTGGTGCCGCTGGTGGAGACCAACCCCGGCAACGCCGAGGTCCGTCTCCTGCTGGCCCGGGCCCACTACCACTCGGCGTCGCTGGGTCGGGCGGAGGAGGCCCTGCGCGGGCTGCTGGAGCGCTGGCCCACCGACGCCTACGCCCACCTCCTGCTCGCCCGCACCCTCCAGCGGGCCGGCCGGGCCGAGGAGGGTGCGCCGCACCTGAAGATCGCCGAGGCCATGGGCCTGGAGGCCTGAGCCTCCCGCCGCACCTCCGGCGGCCAGGGGACGCCGCGCTAGTTCCAGAAGTCGAAGAACATCCGCCACCCCCACTGCTCCCGCGGGAGCACGACCGCGCTGTGCACCGGGTAGTACCAGACGAACCAGGCCGCGGCGAGCACGACATAGCCCACGACGAGGCCCGCCCCCCACCGGCGCCGCCGTTCCGGTGCGGTGGCCGGGCCGAGCACCAGCGCCAGGCAGCTGATCACGACGAGGACCAGCCAGGGGACGAAGGCCACGGCGTAGAAGCTGTAGATGGTGCGGGTCTGGTAGAAGAACCAGGGCAGCCAGCCGGCGACGATCCCCGACAACGCGGCCCCGGCCCGCCAGTCGCGCCCGAGCAGCCACCGGAAGGCCACCACGAGCAGCCCGGCCGTGGCGCCCCACCACACGAAGACGTTGCCCAGGGAGGCGACGTAGGTGACGCACTCGGCCGCCTCGCACCCCATCTCCCCCCGGGTGGGCCACTCGGCGTAGAAGAGCGTCGGCCGCCACTGCACCGTCCAGCCCCACGGGTTGGAGCTCCACTTGTGCTCGTTCTGCAGCCCGACGTGGAAGGTCAGCATCTCGCCGTGGTAGGCCCACAAGGAGCGCAGCGCGTCGGGGACCAGGGCGCCGGGGTCGCCGTCGGCCACCGGGTTCTGCGCCGCCCACTGCCGCTTCCAGCCGCCCTCGGTGGCGAACCATCCGGACCAGCTGGTCACGTAGGTGACCAGGGCGACGGGGACCAGGGACAGGAACGCGGGTATGCCGTCGCGCACGACGGCGCCGGTGAACCAGCCGGGCGCACCGGCGGCCCGGCGCGCACCGAGGTCCCACCACACGGTCATCAGGCCGAAGACGGCCAGGAAGTAGAGCCCCGACCACTTGGTGCCGATCGCGAGCCCGAGCGCCACCCCCGCGGCCAGCCGCCACCACCGGACGCCGAGCCAGGGGCCGGAGCGGATCCGCCCGGGGTCGAAGCGGCGGACGAGGCGGCGCCGACCGTCCTCCCGGTCCAGCAGCAGGAGCAGGAAGGCGACCAGCACCCACCACATGACGTAGATGTCGAGCAGACCGATCCGGGA
>DATISK010000214.1:0-4305 GCA_035581545.1 Ornithinimicrobium sp.
ACCGGTGGGGTGACCCGTCGGCTGGGGGCCCTGGCCGCCGTCCTGGCGCTGACGCTGCCCGGCGGCGGTGCCCTGGTCTGGCAGGAGGCCCACCGTCAGGTGCCGCTGTACCAGGCGGGCGTGGTCCGGGACGCCGGGGGCGCCCTGGTCGCCGTCCCGGTCGCAGCGGCCGGAGCAGGGGCCCCCACCTGGCTGCCGCTGACCGGCCCGCCGGAGCTGCGGCCGCTGGAGGTGTCCCTCCTGGCCGCGCGCGCGGCCCGTGACCAGGTCCGCCTGGCCGGCGGCTGGCGGCCCCCGCCCGACCACCCGCACGGGGCGATGGCGCGGGCGGCGCTGCGCGACCTGCAGACCCTCACCGGCCCGGAGGGCACCGCCCCGGGAGCCGTCCTCGCCGGGGCCTCGCCGGCCTGGCGGTACGTCTGGCCGCGGGACGCCTCCTTCGCGGCCGCCGCCCTCGCCCGCACCGGGCACGAGGACGACGCGCTCGCGGTGCTGCTCCACCTGCAGGGCCTGCAGGCCGCGGACGGGTCGTTCCAGGCGCGCTACCGACCGGACGGCTCGGGCGAGGTGCCCGACGACCGGCTCCCCCAGGAGGACGGGCCCGGATGGGCCCTGTGGGCCGTGCGGGAGCTCGTCGACGAGGCCGCGGCGGGTGGCGGCGCGCCGGATCCCTCCGCGGTGCTGACGGAGCTGGTCACGCGTTCGGCCGCGCGGCTGCTCCACCAGATCGATCCCGCCACCGGTCTGCCCCGGCCATCCCCGGACTACTGGGAGCGTCCCGAGCAGGAGCTCACGCTGGGTGTGGCCGCGACCGCGCTGATGGGCCTGGAGGCGGCGGCCGCCCTGGCCGAGGACGGCCGCGTGCCCGAGGAGGCCTGGTCGGCCGTGGAGGTGGACCCGGGGGCCCTCGGTCCGGCCGCGGTGGGCCTGCGGGTCCGGATCGTGGCGGAGTTCGGCCCGCACTTCCCCCGGCACGTCGGCGGGCGTCCGGACGCGGCCGTGACCTTCCTGCTGCCTCCCTTCGTCGTGGAGCCGGTGCCGGGTGCCGACGCCGCCCGCCTCCGCGCCCAGCGGCAGCAGACCCGTCCGGCCGGCGGGATGGCCCCCGGGGCGGACTGGCGCCGGGACGGCATCTCCTGGACCCCGCAGACGGCGCTCCAGGCGCTCGCCGCCCGGGGCGCGGGGCGGCACGAGGAGGCGGACCGCTGGCTGGACTGGCTGGACGAGCACCGGACCGCCACCGGCGCCCTTCCCGAGAAGGTCCTGCACGACGGATCACCCGCGGCGGTGGCCCCGTTGGCGTGGACCGCGGCCCTGGTCCTCCTGGCCGTCGAGCGTCGGTAGGGTGCGGGCATGACCCCCCGAGACCGTCTGCTGCAGCTCGTCACCGACCTGGCCGTGGTCCACGGTCGGGTCACCCTCTCCTCGGGCGCGCAGGCCGACTACTACGTCGACCTGCGCCGGATCACGCTGCACGGGGAGGCCGCCCCCCTCGTCGGGGAGGTGATGCTCGACCTGGTCGACGACCTGGAGCTGGACGCGGTGGGCGGGCTCACCATGGGGGCCGACCCGGTGGCCACCGCGATGCTGCACGCCGCGCACGCGCGCGGACGTCGGCTGGACGCGTTCGTCGTGCGCAAGAGCGAGAAGACCCACGGCCTGCAGCAGCGGATCGAGGGGCCGTCCGTGGAGGGTCGTCGGGTGCTCGTGGTCGAGGACACGTCCACCACCGGGGGGTCGCCGCTCACCGCGGTCGAGGCGTGCCGCGAGGCGGGGGCGGAGGTGGCCGCCGTCGCGGTCATCGTCGACCGCGCCAGCGGGGCGCGGGAGCGGCTGCAGCAGGCCGGGCTGGACTACCGCGCGGCGTACGGGCTGGCAGACCTGGGGCTGGGCTGACCCGGCCGGACGACCTGCTCGGTGCCGCGGCACGACAGGGCCCCTGCACCTTCCCCGGGTGCAGGGGCCCTGTCGTCGTCCGACGCCACCGGGACGTGGCGGCTCGGGCGGCTCAGACGCCGGGAACCCGCCCGTACCAGACGTCGAGGTCCCACATCTTGTGGTAGATCACGCCGGTCGAGGGGTTCATCGCCTCGTAGATCATCCCGTTCCCGGCGTAGATGCCCACGTGGTACCAGTTGTTGTAGAACACCAGGTCACCGGGCTGGGGGTCGGTCACCCTGGTGACGACGGTGCGCTGGTCGCGGACCGTCCGCGGGATGCTGATGCCGTTCTGCTTGTAGACCCACCAGGTGTAGGACGAGCAGTCGAAGGCGTT
Source organism: Ornithinimicrobium sp. (assembly GCA_035581545.1). Lineage (GTDB taxonomy): Bacteria > Actinomycetota > Actinomycetes > Actinomycetales > Dermatophilaceae > Ornithinicoccus. The sequence continues at coordinate 2,276 of DATISK010000214.1, forward strand.
GGGCGGCGTGCCGTAGAGCACGTAGGGCGAGCCCACGTAGTCCGCGGCGGTCTGCAGGAGCGCCTCCCGGATCGGGGTCGACGGCGCCGGGGCGGGCGCGGGGGCCGGTGCCGACGTCGTCGGGTTCGTCGAGGACAGGATGGTGCCGCTGATGAACCGGCCGTCGCCCAGGTCGAGCCAGCCGTTGGTCCAGCTCCCGCTGACCTCGGTGCCCTGGCGCATCGTGGTGACGACCGAGTAGTTGAGGCCGGGGCCGGACCGCACGTTGCCGAGGGTGGCGGTGACGTACTGGGTCACGGTCACGATGGGCGCCGGTGCTGGGGCGGGGGCCGGCGTGGGGGCGGCCGCGGCGCCGCCGGGGTCGCGGTCGGTGAGGACCGACGGTGCCATGTACTCGGCGCCGCCGTTGATGCGCAGCCACCCGTTGGAGACCAGCGTTCCCTTGACCTCGGTGCCCTGCGTGCGGGTGCGCACGATGGAGTAGGACGTCGACGGGCCGGAGCGGACGTTGGCGACCGGGACGCTGACCCAACGGGTGACCTCGGTGGAGGACACCGGGTCGGTGGCGGGCGCGGCCGGGGCGCGGGAGGTGAGGATGGTCCCGCTGACGTAGCGACCGTTGCCCAGGTTGAGCCAGCCGTTGGTCCAGCTGCCGCGCACCTCGGTGCCCTGCCGCATCGTGGTCACCACGGGGTAGCCCAGGCCGGGGCCGGACCGGATGTTGCCGAGCGTGGCCGCCATGTACATCGTCACCGTGGAGGTGGTCGGCGAGCTCGACGGGGCCGGGTCGGTGCTGGTGAGCACCGAGGGGTGCATGTACTGGGTGCTGCTGATCCGCAGCCACCCGTTGGAGGTCAGGGTGCCGCTCACCCGCGTGCCGGCGGTCTTGGTCGTGACCACACCGTTGCTCAGGCTCGGGCCGGAGCGCACGTTGGCCACGGCGGCACTGACCCAGCGGGTCACCGTGCTGTGGTCGTCGGTCGCCGGGGTCAGCGGGACGGTGGGCAGAGGGGTGGTCGGCAGTGCCGGGGGCAGCGGAGTGCGGGGCACCTGCGGCGCAGGCGCGGCCTGAGCGGTGGGGGCCAGGGCCAGGACCGGAGCGGTCGCAGCGGTGACAGCAATCAGCGTGCGGGACAGGCTGCGCGTGCGCGTCGTCATAGAGCTATCCATCTGGGTCGGGGGACAAGACCACTCGAGGGGGCGAGCAGGAGCAGTGAACAACCGTTCCCCACGGCGGGTCAACCCGTGCTGACCTGCGTGAGTATCGTTTTGCTGGGAACCACAATCATGTAACTCTGTGACGTTGGTCACAAGGCCGATGGTGAAGGCGCAGGTCAGCCCGAATATCACAACGGTGTGACTCTGCCGGGAACGAATTCACCTCCGTCACAGGCGTTTGCGGAGGTCCCAGGGGCCACGGGGCAGGTGTGACGTGGGTGGGGTCCTGGGGTGCCGGGGAGGGCTCACGGGCGACCCCGGGGTGTCGGGACACGCCGAGGCCCCGCCGACCGGTGGTCGACGGGGCCCTGGAGACGTCAGCGCCGGCGGCGGTCCCAGTGCGCGAAGCCGGCCTCGCGGGCGGCCTCCTCGCTCTCGAACCACACCTCGGCACGCACCGCGTCGTAGCTGGGCGAGTCGGTGGTGTGGAAGAGCATCGACCCGACGTTGCCCTTGATCGCCCAGCCGGCGGGACCGGTGCCGTCGTCGAGCGGGTCCGCGGAGCCCGGACCGTAGACGGACTGCGCGAAGACCGGGCTGGTCCCGGTCGAGTCGACGTCGTCGGTCCCTGTCCCCCCGTCGGCAGAGTGGTCCGTCTCGTCGACCGTCTCGTCGACCGTCTCGTAGCCGGCCCCCCGGGCCCCTGCGGCGGTGGCTCCCGTGGTCGGCTCCGTGGTCGAGCTCTCGGACCAGCCCTGGCCCTCGCCGGACGCCGCGACGACCTCGTCTGCGGTGAGCGGCTCCTGGGCGGAGGGAGCGTGGCTCTCACCGGTGACCGGCCACTCGTCGGAGGCCGGTCCGTCGTGGGTCCG
>DATISK010000215.1:0-6044 GCA_035581545.1 Ornithinimicrobium sp.
GGCCAGCGACAACCAGCCGTCGGTGGGCATCCAGGTCTACCAGGGTGAGCGTGAGATCGCCCAGCACAACAAGCTGCTCGGCAACTTCGAGCTGACCGGCATCGCGCCGGCACCCCGGGGTGTGCCGCAGATCGAGGTGACCTTCGACATCGACGCCAACGGCATCGTGCACGTCTCCGCCAAGGACCGTGGCACCGGCAAGGAGCAGTCGATGACGATCTCCGGGGGCAGCGCGCTGCCCAAGGAGGAGATCGAGCGGATGGTCAAGGACGCCGAGGCGCACGCCGAGGAGGACAAGAAGCGGCGCGAGGAGACCGAGGCGCGCAACACCGCCGAGCAGCTGGTCTACTCGACCGAGAAGTTCCTCGCAGACTCCGGCGAGCAGGTGCCGGCGGACGCCCGGGGCCCGGTCGACGCGGCGCTGACGGACCTCAAGGAGGCGCTCAAGCCCGAGTCCGGCGCCTCCCCGGAGGACATCAAGGCCAAGATGGAGACGCTGTCCACCGAGTCCCAGAAGATGGGGTCGGCGATGTACGCCCAGCAGCAGCCCGGCGCCGAGGGTGCCGGCGCGGGTGCCGGGTTCGCCGACGCCACCGGCGCGGCGGACGTGGACAGCAGCCGCACCGGCTCCGGTGACGACGGCGACGTCGTCGACGCCGAGGTCGTGGACGACGAGGAGACCAAGTGACCGACCACCACGACACCCCGGACGCCTCCCGCGAGGAGGAGCTCCAGGACGGTCGCGGTCCGGTGATCCGGGACAAGCGTCGCATCGACCCCGAGACGGGTATGCCGCGCACCCCGGCCGGGGAGGGCGCCCAGCCCTCCCCGGCCGGGCCGGCCGGCGCGGACCCGACCGGTCCGGACGGCCAGCGCCCCGCCACCGGAGCGGGCGAGCAGGACGACCACCCGGACACCGCCCTGGCCGCCGAGCGGCTGGAGGAGATGCGCCGGATGCAGGCCGAGTTCGTCAACTTCCGCAACCGCACCCAGCGGGAGCGGGAGGTCGACCGCGACCGGGCCGTCGCCGCGGTGGTCGAGGCCATGCTCCCGGTCATGGACGACATCCACTCCGCGCGCGAGCACGGCGACCTCACCGACGGCCCGTTCGCGGCGATCGCGGAGAAGCTGGAGGGCACGCTGGCCCGCTTCGGCGTGGCCCGCGTCGGCGAGGTCGGGGAGCCGTTCGACCCGACCGTGCACGAGGCGCTCATGCATCTTCCCGCCGACAGCCCGGACGTCGAGCTGCCCGACGGGGCCAGCGGGATGACGATCGTCCAGGTCGTCCAGCCCGGCTTCAAGGTCAACGAGCTCGTCGTCCGTGCGGCCCGGGTGGCCGTGGCGGACGCGGGCTGACCCGGCCGCCGCGCACCCGCCCGGCCGGTCCACGGACCGGCCGGGCGGGAGCCGGGAACCGCAGCCCGCACGAGGACGACGAAGGAGGAGGTGAGGACCGATGGTCAGCCAGGACTGGATGGAGAAGGACTTCTACGCGATCCTCGGCGTGTCCAAGGACGTCGACGAGAAGACGCTGAAGAAGACCTACCGCAAGCTCGCCCGCGAGTGGCACCCGGACGCCAAGCCCGGCGACGCCGCGGCGGAGCAGCGCTTCAAGGACATCGGCGAGGCCTACGCGGTCCTCTCCGACCCCGAGCAGCGCAAGCAGTACGACGCCGTCCGAGCCATGGGCGGAGGTGCCCGCTTCACCGCCGGCGGGCCCGGTGCGGCCGGCGGGGCCGGTGGCTTCGAGGACGTCTTCGCCCAGATGTTCGGCGGTGGTGGCGGAGGCGCCCAGAACGTGCGGTTCAGCACGTCGGGCGGAGCGGGTGCGGGCGGCATCGACCTGGAGGACCTGCTGGGCGCCTTCGGCGGCGCCGGCGGGTTCGGCGGTCAGGGCTTCCCCGGCGGTCAGGGCCGGGCCGGCGGGGGTGGCTTCCCGGGCGGGGGCTACCCCGGCGGTGGCCGCACCGTCCGCGGGCAGGACGTCGAGGCACGGACGACCATCGACTTCCGGGCGGCGACGACCGGGGACACGATCTCCCTCAGCAAGCCCGACGGCGGACGCATCACCACCCGCATCCCGGCGGGGGTCAAGGACGGTCAGCGGATCCGGCTCCGCGGCAAGGGGATGGCCGCGCCGGTGCAGGGCGGCGAGCCGGGCGACCTCATCCTGCACGTCTCGGTGCAGCCGCACCCGGTCTTCGGCCGGGACGGCAACGACCTCACCGTCGACCTGCCGGTGACCTTCGCCGAGGCCGCCCTCGGGGCGACCGTGGAGGTGCCCACCCTGGAGGGCGGGTCGGTGAAGGTCCGGATCGCCCCGGGCACCCCCTCGGGGCGGGTGCTGCGGGTCAAGGGGCGGGGCATCAAGGCCAAGGGCGGCACCGGCGACCTCCGCGCCAAGGGCCAGGTCGTCGTGCCCCAGCGTCTCTCCGAGGCGGCCCGCGAGGCCGTGGAGACGCTGCGCGCCGAGGAGACCGGCACCGACCCGCGCGCCGACCTCATGAGGCGTGCGCAGGGGTGATGGGCATGGACCGGGACACCCCCGTCTACGTGATCTCGGTCGCCGCCGAGCTGGCCGGGATGCACGCCCAGACCCTGCGCCAGTACGACCGGCTCGGACTCGTCGTCCCCTCCCGCACGCGTGGCGGCGGACGCCGCTACTCGGCCCGCGACGTCGACCGGCTGCGCGAGGTCCAGCGGCTGTCGGCCGAGGGGGTCGGTCTCGCCGGCATCCGCCGGGTCCTGGACCTGGAGAACGAGGTGGATGACCTGCGCTCCCGCGTCGCCCGCCTCACCGCCGAGAACCACGCCCTGCGCGAGGCGGTCGGGCAGCTGCCGCGGGTCTTCGCCGCGGGACGACACGGCGAGGTGGTGGCGCTGCGGGCCGGCACCCGACCCCGGCCCACCTCTCCCGGCACCTCGCTGGCGCTGTGGCGACCGCAGGGATGGCCGTTCGCCGACTGAGAGCGACCTCCGGTCAGACGTCGGGACGACCGTCCTGGCGGGGCCTCCCGGCGCGCACCACGCGTCCCCCCTCGTCCCCCGCCCCCGGGCCGAGCTCGACCAGGTGGTCGGCGGTGGCGACGGCGGCCGGGTCGTGCTCGGCCAGGACCACCGTGTGGCCGGCGTCGACGAGGGCGTGCAGCTGGGCCAGCAGGCGGTGCACGTCGGCCGGGTGGAGCCCCGAGGTCGGCTCGTCCATGACGTAGAGGGTCGGGGCGCGGCGCTCCTTCTGCAGCTCGGTGGCCAGCTTGATCCGCTGCGCCTCCCCGCCGGAGAGCTCGGTGGCCGGCTGCCCCAGGGCGAGGTAGCCCAGGCCCAGCGACTCCAGCGCGGCCAGCGACCGTCGGGCCGGGGCGAGGCCGGAGAGCGCCTCCAGGGCCTCGGACACGGTGAGCCGCAGCAGGTCGGCGACCGTGCGTCCCTCCCACCGCACCTGCAGCGTCTCCGGCCCGAACCGGTCTCCGCGGCAGTCGGGGCACACCGAGTAGGTCCCCGGCAGGAACAGCAGCTCCACCGACACCGCGCCCTCGCCCTGGCAGGTCGGGCAGCGCCCGGCGGCGGTGTTGAAGCTGAACCGTCCGGCTCCGAACCCCCGCTCACGAGCGTCGTCGGTCCTGGCGTAGACCGTCCGCACGTGGTCCCACAGACCCGTGTAGGTGGCCAGCGTCGATCTCGGGGAGCGGCCGATCGGGCGCTGGGTGATGCGGACCACGCGGGTGGGTATGCCGTCTCCGCGCGCCTCGGCGCGACCGGTGGCCGGGTCGTGGCCCGGCCCCGGGCCCACCACCTCGCCCCCGGGGGCGTTCCTCCCGGCCGCGAGCTCGTCGGGGTCGCCCTCGGCCGGGCCGCCCTCCGGTTCCCTCTCGTCCTCCACCCTGGCCAGCTCGGTCCCCACGACGTCGTGCACCGCGTCCAGCAGGCTCGTCTTGCCGGAGCCGGAGATCCCGGTGACGACCGTGAGGGCGCCGAGCGGGAGGTCGAGGTCGACGGATCGCACCGTGTGCCGGGTCAGCCCGGTGAGGGCCAGCGTGCCGGTGCCCGCGCGCATCGCACCGGTCCGGATCTCCTCGGCGTGGACGGGCCGGTCGAGGTAGCGGGCGGTGACCGACCCGGCCGCCGTCCGCAGCCCCGGGAGCGGGCCGGACCACAGCACCTCGCCCCCGGCCGACCCGGCGCCCGGGCCGACGTCGACGACCCAGTCGCAGGCACCGACCACCGCCATGTCGTGCTCGACGACCACCACCGTGTTGCCGGCGGCGACGAGGTCGCGCAGCAGCGCCACCATGGCCCGGGTGTCCCGCGGGTGCAGGCCGGCCGAGGGCTCGTCCAGGACGTAGACCACGCCGAACAGGCCGGAGCGCAGCGCCGTCGCCAGCCGCAGGCGCTGCAGCTCTCCGGAGCTGACCGTCCGGACCGCCCGGCCCAGGGACAGGTGGCCCAGGCCGAGGTCCACCATCAGACCCAGCCGGCCGGTGAGGTCCTCCAGGAGGACCCGCTCCGCCTCACGGGCCGCGGACGGTGCCGCGGCCGGCGGCACCGCCCGGGACGCCGTCCCGGAGCCGAGCAGACCGAGCCGGTCCAGCAGCGTCTCCCGGAGGTCCGACACGGGCAGGGCGGCGGCCTCGTCCACCGCCAGGCCCTGCCAGGTGACGGCCAGCGCCTCGGGCCGCAGGCGGCGGCCCCCGCACACCTCGCACGGCCGGGTCCGCACCGACCGCAGCGCCCGCCGCCGCTGGCCGGCCGACCGCGTCTCCGCCAGGGTGCGCAGCACGTAGCGGGCGGCCGAGGAGAAGGTCCCCTGGTAGGGCCGGTGGATCCGCTCCGGGTCGCGGGTCGGCACGACCGTGACCACGGGCTGCTCGTCGGTGAACAGGATCCAGTCGCGGGACTCCCGGGGCAGGTCGCGCCAGGGCACGTCCACGTCGTGACCCAGGGTGGCGACGATGTCGCGGTAGTTCTTGCCCAGCCACGCCCCCGGCCAGGCGGCCACCGCTCCCTGGGCGATCGACAGCGACGGGTCCGGCACCATCGAGTCCTCGGTCGGGACGTGCCGCACGCCCAGGCCGCCGCAGCCCGGGCAGGCGCCCGCCGACGTGTTGGCCGAGAAGTGGTCGGAGTCCATCGGACCTGCGTCCGTGGGGTAGGTCCCGCACCGCGACCACAGCATCCGCAGGGTGCTCCCCGCGGTGGTGACCGTGCCCACGCTCGAGCGGGACGACATCCCCCCGCCCCGCCCCTGCTCGAGCGCGACCGTCGGCGGGAGCCCCCGCACGTCCCGCACCTGCGGGTCGACCGCGGCGTGGATCAGCCGGCGGGCGAAGGGTGCCACCGAGTCGAGGTAGCGCCGCTGCGCCTCCCCGTGGATCGTGCCGAAGGCCAGGCTCGACTTGCCGGAGCCGGACACCCCGGTCACCGCGACGAGCAGGTCGCGCGGCAGGTCGACGTCCACGTCCCGCAGGTTGTGCAGACGCGCGCCACGGACCTGGATGCCCGGGACCGACCCGGTGCTCGCCGGCGCCGGGTCGGGGATGCTCGATGCCACCGGGACAGACTAGGGGCGTGCGGCTCGTGCCCGCGCCCGCGGAGGAGACGCGGGGCGGCGCGACGGCATACCGTAGGGGGGTGTTCGGGCGACGACGCGGCTCCTCCGTCCGCCGGGCGATGGACGACACCCCCCGGGCCGGCTACCTGCCCGAGGGCGCTCGCGGGCGGGCCGGGATCGACGCCCCCGTCGCGATCGGGCACGAGGCCACCTGCTCCCAGCCGACCACCGTGCGCACCATGCTCGAGCTGCTCGACGTCCGCCCCGGGCAGCGCGTGCTCGACGTCGGCAGCGGGTCCGGGTGGACGACCGCGATCCTGGCGCGGCTCGTGGGCCCGCCGGGCCGGGTCGTCGGGGTCGACATCGTGCCCGAGCTCGTCGAGGACGCCGCCGCCCGCCTCCGGCGCGACGGGCTCGGCCACGCGACCGTCCAGGTCTGTGCACCGGGACGTCTGGGCGCGCCCGACGCCGCGCCGTTCGACCGGATCCTCGTCTC